>CAMCHO010000010.1 GCA_945874455.1 Opitutus sp. GAS368
CGCGGGGGCGACGCCGCGACGATCGCGCAGCGCAGCCTGCGCATCGATGTGTTTCAAAACGACGCGCACCAGTTGGTGAACAACGCCCGCGCATGGATCACGCAGTTCAATCCGACGTTTTCGACCGCGCAGGTGGACGCCGAGATTGCTCGTCAAACGGGACTTTCCCTCGAGGAGCAAAATGAACTCCAACTCCCCGATCCTGGCATTTCCTCGACCCAAGACGTGGAGTCGCGCGGCACGGAGATCGAGTTGAATTTCAATCCGAATAAATACTGGACGGTGCAGTCGTCGTTCAGCGACACCGAGACCATCAACACCAACGTCAACCCCGCAACCACCGACTGGATCGCGCGCCGAATGCCGTTTTGGACGAAGATCGTCGATCCGCGCACGGGCACGCTGTGGTGGGATACTCCCTACGGCGGTAATACGGCGCACAGCTATTTCACCAACAGCGTCGATCTGCCCTTCAAGATTCTCCAGCAGCAGCAGGGAAAATCGAATCCGCAGATTCGCCGGTATCGCGTCAAAGCCTCGACGAATTACCAGCTGGCTGGGCTCACGCAGCACCGCATCCTGCGGAATTTTAATGTCGGCGGCGCGGTGCGTTGGGAAGACAAAGGTGGCATCGGCTATTACGGTGTGCAGAAATTCCCCGCGTCGATCACCGAGCTCGATCCGAATCGTCCTATCTACGACAAGTCCCATTATTATGTGGACGCGTTTGTGAGCTACCGGATGAAACTCTTCGCCAATAAGGTCGGCGCCAGCATCCAGCTCAACGCCCGCAACCTCGGTGAAAACGGTCGACTGCAACCCGTGGGTGCTTTCCCAAATGGCACGCCGCTCGCCTACCGCATCGTCGATCCTGCGCTGTATATTTTGCAGGTGAAGTTTGATCTGTGAGGTGTTGCGGTGGGCGTTCGCGCAGGTGGGAAAAACGATTCGCTTTCTTGGCGATCGCCGCCGCGTGCACCGCGAGCGGCGTGGATTTCTACGTGGCACCGAACGGTGATGATGCGAATCTCGGAGCCGCCAAACCCTTCGCGAGCCTCACCCGCGCCCGCGACGCCGTCTGCTCCGCGAAATTCCGCGCCCCCAATCACGATTGCGAATTTCTTCTCCGCGAGGGCGTCCACCGTCTCAGCGAAACCGTCGTCTTCTCCCTCGCCGACTCCGACTAAAGCCGGAATCGCCCGGGCTCAAACTCGGCTTCCGGCAGATCGATCGGTCGCAAATCGGCCTCCTGCCCCAGCACCCGTTTTTCCGTTTATAACCTCAGCAGATCGGCGTCCACCGTTGTGATTATCGATCGCGCTTTTCACCCCATGAGACCTTATTTTTTCTTGTAAACCGTGGCGGGGTCGAAGAGCGGCTGGCTCGTAAACTCGAGCTTGAAGGACGCCGGGTCGGCGGGGCTAACGTCGGTGGCGAGTTTTCGGTAGAAGCAGGATTTGTAGCCGTTGTGGCAGCTGGCGTTCGCGGCGCCGGTTTGCTCGACCTTAATGAGGAGCACGTCTTGGTCGCAGTCGGTGCGGACTTCGCGGAGGTGTTGCACGTTGCCGGACTCTTCGCCTTTCACCCAGAGTTTGTTGCGCGAGCGGCTCCAGTAGGTGGCTTTTTTTGTCGTGAGCGTGTGGCTGAGCGACTCGGCGTTCATGAAGGCGAACATCAGGACTTCGCCCGTGTGGATATCTTGAGTGATGCACGGGATCAGGCCGTCGGGGCCGAATTTTGGCTGGAGCGTCGCGCCGAGTTCGATGGCGGCGGTCGTGGTGCGGGCGGGGAAGACGTAGGTGCTCATGAATGGAGAGATGCGTGGTGGAAGAGCGTACAGGTAGGCGATGCAAAAATGAAAGGTCGGCGCATCGCCCGCAAGCGGGCTCCTACCTCGGACTCGCGTTAGACTGCGGTGATCGACTCACGTGGCCGCGAGCCGCCGCAAATAGTCGTAACTGTAGAGGCCGGTATTGTGACCATCGCTGAAATCGAAACGGACGGCGTAGTTGCCGACGATGGCCCAGCCGACGACGTGCACGCCGGGGAATTTCTTCGGGCCGTCGCCGCCGTATTTATTACCAAGGATATCGGTCTCGCCGATGTTGGCGGCGCTGGGCGACGCCGCGCGGAGTTTTTCAAAGGTCACATAACTTTCCGCACCGTCGTCCCAGACGATGGCGACTTCACTGCCGATGAGCTGGAGGTTGGTGGGTGCGTGCATGGGTGGGCGGCAAGGAAGGATTTTTCCGACGCGGAAGGACAGTAAATTGTCCGGGGGCTGGTTTCCGACGGCCGAGCGGACGATGAGGAATCCCGGTACAACCTGAGCCCGATCAGATGGAGGCGATGGCCGGATAACTGGCGAGCGCGCCGTGGACGTTCAGTTGCGTGGAGGAGACTGCGCTGGCGCCGCCGATTTCCGGATGGGCGGCGCAGAACGCCGCGATTTCCTCCTCGGAAAAAATAAAAAACGCCGTGGAAAGCGCGTCCGACAGTGCGGCGGTTGGGGCGAGGGCCCAGGTGCGGGTGGCGCGCGGCGAGGGTGCACCGGTGCGGGGATCGATGAGGTGAGTGCCTTGCACGGCGATGCCAGAACCACTGAGCGCGATGTCCGTGAGCGTGAGCATCCGGTGTGTCACGTCCTCTCCGATACCGATGGGCCAGCCGGTATGTCCGGCGGGAGCTGCCAGGGTGAGTGCGGTGCTGCCGCCACTTTGCAGGCAGGCGGTGGTGATGGCCCACTCGCGAAGTTGCGCGGCCATACAGTCGAGGGCGTAGCCTTTGCCGACGGCGCCGAGGTCGAGGTGCAGTCGAGCGGTGTGCGACGTGAGCGTGTGGGCGGCCGGGTCGAGGGTGAAGAGGGGTGCGTCCACGGGTTGATCCGGGAAGCGCTCCGAGGCGTAGGCGGCATCGAAGGCACGATCGGTCGCCAGTGAGGCGTCGGCGGCGATCAGCATCACGTGGAGCGCATCTTCACCGATGGAGATCGTTTCGCCAGCGGCGAGCCGGTTGGCGCGGGCGATATCGCTGGATTCGACGTAGCGGCTGAGTTCGCTTTCGAGGCGGTCGAGCTCACGGAAAGCGGCGGCGGCGGCTTGGCGCGCATAGTCGCGGGGGTGGTCGGCGATGACGATGGCGAAGGTGGTGGCCATCGCTTCGTGGTGAAATGCGGGCCATTTCATGGCCGGGCGCGGAGGATGCGGCGGAGGCGAAACATCGCGAGCGTGGGGCGCAGCCAGAGTTGGCGGAGGCCGTATTTGGCTTCGCCCCGGGTGCGTGGGTGGTGGCGCACGCGGAATTCACCGAGGCGGAAACCGGCGGAAACGACGATGGCGGGGAGAAACGATTGCAGCAGTTCGAAGGGGAAGAGGCAGGCGACGACTTCGCGGCGCATCGCGCGAAGTTGGCAGCCGCTGTCGTGGAGGTGGTCGCCAAGTACGCGGCCACGGACGAGATTGGCGAGGCGCGACATGCGGCGGCGGAGCCATGAGTCGTGGCGGTCGTGGCGCCAGCCGCAGGCGACATCGAGCGTGCCGGCCTCGACGGGTGCGATCAGGAGAGGGAAATCGCGCGGGTCGTTCTGGCCGTCGCCGTCCATGGCGAGGAGAATTTCGCCGCGGGCGGAACGGAGTCCGTCAAGGAGTGCGGTGGCTTGCCCGAGGTTGCGCGGTTGGTGGAGTGCGCGGCATTGTGGCCATCGGGCGATGCAAGCGGAGATTTCGGCGGCGGTGGCGTCGGTGCTGCCGTCGTTGACGAGAATGATTTCAAAGGGGTGTGGGAGAGTGTCGAGGACTTCGACGGCGGTGGCGATGAGGGGGGAAATGTTGCCCGCTTCATTGTAGAAAGGAACGACGAGGGAGTAGCGTGGGGGCGACGTCATGGGCGTGTGGTGACAGGCGTGAACACTACGCAGAGGAAACCGGGGCGAAGTCCAAGGTAGGATTCGTGGTAGTCACCGTGGAGTCGGGCGCGAACGGCGACGGCGTGGGTGGCTGAAGCGATGACGAGGGCGCCGTCGCAGTCGGCCGGTGGCGAAGACCAGTAGCCGACGGCGGCCGCCGGGACGGCGCGCAGATACCACGGCAGCGGCCAGTATTCTTCGCTGATGACGCGAATGGTGGCGCCGGGAGCGCGAGCGAGGGCGGAGTCGGCGAGCGCGCGGATTTTACGGACGTCGGGGGAGCTGTGAACGTAGGCGTAGGGATTGCGAGCGTCGGCGGGGCGGAGGAAAGCGGCGAGGTGGGTTTGGTTGATTTGCAGGAACAGAACCCCGCTGGCGACGGCGAGGGCCAGCGGACGAAACGGGAGGGCTGCCAGTGCTCCGGCGGCGAGGATGGCGAAGCCGGGCACGAGGTGAACGGCGTGCCACGGAGTTTTGTAGGGCGTGAGCGAGAGGGCGACGACGACGAGCAACGTGTAAAGGGCGGCCCAGCGGAGAATTTTTTGGTGCTTGGCAAACGCGACGACGAAGCCGGCGGCGGCGAGTAGGGCAAACGCGAGCTGTTGCCACAGAAGTCCTCCCTCGCGGTGCCAGCCGAAGAGGCTGAGATAATACCAGAAGGGTTTTTCGTGTCCGCTGGCGCCGGCGGCCGCGCGACCACCGGCGTGGGTGTAGGTCGCGATGGCGTCGTGAAGGCCGGTGAGGTGAGTACTGAACGAAGAATAGAAGAGTGCGGCGACGACGAGCGCGGCCGACAGAGCGAGGACGAGGTCGCGAGTGAGGCGGGCCGAGGCCGGGCGTGCGCGGACCACGACGGCGAGGGCGATGAGAGCGGACGCGGCGAAGAGCGGCGCGCTGGCTTTCGTCGCTTGCATGAGGCCTGCACACGCGCCGGCGGCGATGATCCATATCGGGCGTCCCGTGCGCCACCAACGTTGGCCGCAGATGAGCGCGGCGAGGAAAAAGGTTACGAGGAGGGTTTCTTGGACGAAGTAGCGGCTGTAGTAGACCGAAGCCGGAGCGACTGCCATGAGTGCGGCGGCGGCGAGGGCGGGCCAGTGACCGAGGGGCGAGGCGAGGGCGAAGAGCAGCAAGACGCCGAGTGTCCCGGCGAGTGCGGGCACCAGGCGGACGGTGGTTTCGTCGAGCGAGGCGATGGTCGTTTGGCCACGTGCCCACGCGATCGGTAGTGCAGCGTAGTAGAGAGTGGGGCCGTGATGGTCGCGTGGGTCGAAGGCGTAGCGACCGTGTTCGAGCAGGTCCCCGAATTTGATGGCCTGATTGGCCTCGTCGGCATGCATCGGGCGCCGCGCGAGGTCATGGGTCCGGAGCCAGAGCGCAGCCAACACGACTAGCGCGAGGGGCAGCCAACGGCTAAAGGGGGCGAACATGGGTAGCATTGAGACGTGCGTCGTGTCCGGATACAAGAAAGGGCGGACAAATCGTCCGCCCTTTCTGAATGTGATGAACTCTGGGAGAGCTTACTTTGCGACTGAGCCGTGAATTTCGACTTCGCAGTAGTGGTTCAGTTCGTCGGACGTGTTGCCGTTGCTATACAGGCGAACGTAGCGACCGACGGCACCCTTGGCTTCGAAGAGGCGGCCTTCGAAATTCTCGATGTAGGCGAGATCCTTGCCCTTGCCGAGTTTCGACGAGTTGTCGTCGTCGTTATTATAAACGGTCGTGACGCCGGTCTTGAAATCCTTGTCGTTCGACACCTGCACCACGACGTCGTGGTAGACGCGTGCTTGGGAATGGAAGTGCCAGACGGCGATGGCGGCGACTTTGGCGGAGGCACCGAGGTCGATCTGCACCCATTGAGGGGTTGGCCCGAGCTCCACGTAGGTGCCGTCCGTGCCGGATTTGTCACCGTCGGTGAGGAACGTGAGTTCGCCGATGACGGGGAGAGGGTCACTGCTGGTGACGGTTTTCCCCTTGGAGAGATTGACGGTGCCGGCGGGGACCATGAGGTCGGGACGTTTGCCAGAGCGGGGTTTCTCGAGGTTGGGGAGTTGGATGGGGCGAGGAGTGCCGGCGAAGAGTGGCTTGGGCAGCTCCAGTTTGAGCGGGACTTGCTCCGCAGCTTGGGCCGCGCTCGTGAGCGCGATGAGGGCGAGGAGGAGAGACAGACGGGAACGTTTCATGGGAAGGATCGGGAGGAAGAGTTAAGATCAGGCGATGAAATCGCCGGGCGCAAAGGTGAGGGTCTTTTGCGCGGCGACGGCCTCGTTGATCTTGAGAATGGTGACGGCGGTGGCAAACGCGGATTCCCCGGAGCAGTTGAGCGGAGTGCCCTTGCGGATCGCGTCGAAGAAGTTTTCGAGGTGGGGCTGGTGAATCGCCTTGTCGAGGGTGACCGGAATGTCCCACGCGGAGAGTGCGGCGGTCTCGCGGACGTCGACGGTGGCCTTGGACGGGCCGCCGAGTTTCTTGACGCCCACTTTTTCCCATGGCTTGACGGCCGGAGGAGCGCCTTCGCCGGACAGAGGAGCGGCCACGACGCCCTTGGTGGTCCACTCGTCCCACTCGGGCGCGCGGGCTTCGCGGTAGAGTTTGGTCGCTTTCGGGCTCTCCGAAATTTTCAGCGCACCTTCGTCGCCCATGAAATATTCATGATAGCCTCCGCCCGCACTGGTGGTGGTGAGCACGTTGTAGGTGGCGCGGACGATGCCCTCCTTGGTGGGATACTCGAAGATGGCGATCGCGTTGTCGTACCATTCGTGAGTTTTGTAGTAATCGACGCCGCCGCTGGCCATGCAGGAGCTGGGATTGACGCCGAGCATCCAATTGTAGACGTCGATTTGGTGGGCTCCGAGGTCGGACATGGGGCCTCCGGCATATTTTTTAAACCAACGCCAATTGCGAAACTCGTGCATGTTGGCGTAGCCGTACTCGGCGAGTTTGGCGTCCGTGAGGCCTTTGCCGACGGGGAAGCCGAGGTCGGCGGAGACGGCACGGTGCCATTCGCCGGTGATGTTCGTGATCCGGCCGAGGAGGCGATTGCCCGTGACGATCTTATCCTTCGCGTGTTGGTAGCGAGGATTGCTGCGGCGCTGGTGGCCCAGCTGGAGAAGTTTCTTGGATTCGCGGGAGGCGACCACCATAGAGCGGGCGCCTTCCACGGTGTTGGACATGAGTTTCTCGCAGTAAACGTGCTTGCCTGCCTTGTGTGCGGCGACGGTGTGTTCGGCGTGCTTGAAGTCGGGCGTCGCGATAATCACGGCGTCGAGATCCTTCACGGTGGCGAGCAACTCGCGGTAGTCCTCGAACGGCTTCGGATCGTGACCGAACTTCTTCAGGATGTTCTCTGCGTAGTTGCGGTTGACGGACCAGATATCGCAGACGGCTTTGAAACGGACGCCGGGGATTTTGAGCGCAGCATTGATCAGAATGCGGCCCTGTTCACCGCAGCCGATGACGGCCACGTTGACTTGATCGGGTCCCGTGCCGTCGGCACCGCGGGCCACGTAGGGGGCAGCGGCGATGAAGGCTCCGAGCTTCGCGCTCGTGCTCAGGAAATCACGGCGGGACAGGGGAGTGGAGGAGAGGTCGGACATGGCGGGTCGTGGGCGTTTGGTTTGAGCCAGGTTAGTCCCGGGCGAGGGCGAAACGGTTGTATTGAACGAGCAAGAGGCCGGCGATTGCCAAGATGACGTGCATGCCGAGCCACGCGACGCCTTCGCCTTCTTGGACCACCATGAGGCCGAAAGAAAGTGCGACGTAAAGGAGACCGTGGGCGAGGAGCGTGAGACGCGTTTTGATGCCGAGGAGGAGGGTCACGCCGACGAGGATCAGCAAGTAGCCGATGCTGTGGGCGAAGGGCCTCGTGGTCCAGAGCGGGAGAAATGACGCGCCCGTGATACCGGAGGCCATGCGTCCCATATTCTCATAATAAGCGGTGAACGAGTAGGCGCCCCCTTTTTCGAATTTTTCTAGGCCGGCGAACAACGCGCGGAGGCCGAGCCAGAGGCGGATGAGAAAAAATGCGTAGGTGTAGGCGCAACGCGTGTCGTTTGAGGAGGATTCGCTCATGATTTTTGGGTTGGTAGGGATAGGAACAAAAGAAAAAGAGACTGCGTGTGGTTGGCAGGGGCGGGGAGGGTGGCCGGCAATTCTGATGGTCGTGTTTGGGAATCGAACTAATCGGAAGGGAAGGTGAACGACGTGGAAGTCAATTCGTATGGATTTATCGCGGGTGACGTCGAGCCTGAGTTTCAAAAAGACGAAAACAACGCGGCGCGCGTTTCGGGAGCGAGCGCTATTTACCCCCAACAGTTCCACTGCTCCGAAGCAGGCTGCGCCTGGTTGTGAGCGTGAGCGTGCGAGCGTGATCGCGACGATGGTCGAATGAGCGTGAAGCTGACCGGTGCCCTTTTCCACCCGCCGATCATTCGCGGAGGTTATGTCCTCGTTTTGAGCGTTCGGATGTCGGCTCAAGGTTCGCGGCTCGCTGCGTCCGGTTCGCCTCCTGCGAACGTGATCCGCGGTGGCCGAGGGGCGGACTGGACCTTTTTTCCGGGCATTTTGATGGGGAGGTTTCGATTGCGAATAACTTGTGCGAAAAAAACTGCATTTTCATAGGTAAATTCCTTGACGATGGGATAAAATGGGGGGAAATGTTGTGAAATGGGATTCAGAGAATCCCGAATACCCATGCCGCAGGCCCAACAACCGAGTTATACGAGTCACTTCACGCACTCGTTGGACGACCGGAATCGCATCACGATTCCGTCGGCTTGGAGGTTCGCGCACGATGCCGACGACGTGTTGCTGGCGGTGCCGCAAAATGGACGGAACGGAAATTACATTGCGGTGTTGCCGCCTGCCGAGGCGGCGAAATTGCGTGCGAAAATCGAACTCGTCGCGCTGAGCGACGATGCCGGTCAGGACTTCATCGCGACCTATTTTGCACAGACCCAGCAGCTGTGGTTCGACAAAGCGGGGCGCATCTCGATTAACGCCGAACTGCTCGCCCACGCCGGGATCAAGGTCGGCGAAAAAAGTGGTGAGGCGGTCCTCGTCGGCGGGTTCACGAAGTTCAATGTCTACAACCCTGCGTGCTGGGCTGAAGTCCAGGCGAGTGCGGTCAAGGAAAAGGGCGAGACGATGCGCCGACTCGGAATTTAACCCATGCGTCGCTTTACCAAAACCAAGGTTGCAGTCGCGCACCGACCTGTGCGCAAGACGGTTGTCGTGCCTTCCGCGCTCTCCCTCCCTTCCCGGCGTGGGTTGCCAGCGTGGATCGCCGCCGCTGGGCGCACGGCGGCATTTCCCGCCGCGACGGTGACCTCCCGAGTGCGCGACGGGCTCGTGCTTCGCGCCGTGGGGGTGAAGGAAAAGGCCACAGTGAGGAAACCATCCCATGCCGCTGGCGCTCGGTGAGATTTTTCCTGCGACCATGACCCTTGGTCATCAACCGGTGTTACTGCGCGAAGTGCTCGAGCTGCTGGCGCCGCGCACGGCGGGACGCTATTTGGACTGCACCTTTGGGGGTGGCGGTCACACGCGGGCGATCCTCGCAGCCGCGCCGAACTCTCACGTGATCGCGCTCGATCGTGATCCGGCCGCAGCGCCGCGGGCCGCCGTATTAAGTGCTGAGTTCGCCGGACGATTTGAACTGGTCGATCGCGACTTTGGCCTGCTCGCGGCGTGGCCGTCTGAGGGCTTCGACGGCATCCTCTTCGACTTTGGTGTTTCGTCGTTTCAGCTCGACGAGAGGGAGCGCGGCTTCTCCTTCCGGCACGATGCGCCGGCGGATATGCGCATGGACCCGCGCAGTGGCGTGCCCGCGAGCCGCTGGCTGGAGACGGCGACGGAAGCGATGCTCGTCTCGGCGGTGCGGGATTGCGGTGAGGAACAGCATTGGCGGAGCGTGGTGCGCGGGTTGCTGGCGGCTCGCGGCACCGGGGCGCTGGCGCGCACGTCATCCCTGGCGGCGGTCATCGCCGAAGCGATTCCGCCGCGTGATCGCCACGCTTCGAAGATTCATCCGGCGACGCGCACATTTCAGGGGCTGCGGATCGCCGTGAACGACGAGCTCGGGGCGATCGAGCGCGCGTTGCCCGCGGCCTTTGCGAAGCTCCTCCCGGGTGGCGTACTGTGTGTGATCAGCTTCCACTCGCTGGAAGACCGGCCGGTGAAGCAATTTTTCCGTCGCATGTGCGGTCAGCCGGAAACCGCCACCGACAGCCTCCCGCAGGATCTGCGCGTGAAGCTAGCTGAGCCGCTCACCCGCAAGCCCACGACGCCGAGTGAGGCAGAGATCGCCCACAATCCCCGCAGCCGTTCGGCCAAGCTTCGCGCGCTCCGCAAGCTTTGAGCCGCCTTACCCTCTCCTCCGCTCCCACCGTTCAGCCCGCTCCACCCCATGCGCAAAAACGACAACCATGCATTTGTTAATCAAGTGCTCGTTTGCCTCCTCCTCACCTTTGGCTGCGGAGGCGCCCTCGGCCTCGGTGCCGTGTGGGTACGTCACCAGATTTCCGTTACCGCAAAATCCAACCGCGCGCTCCAGACCAGTATCGCCGAAGTGAAGCGCCGTTTGGATGCCACCGCGGCGATCGTCGAGTCCGAACAAAGCTACGACGCGTTGACGCGCCGCAACGTCGCATGGCACCTCGGGCTCGCGCCGGCAACGGACACGCAAGTCGTGCGGGTGACCGAAGATCCGGTGATGCGGCTCGCGCGTCGCCGTGACCGCAACCTTTTCAACGACGGGTTTATGCCCGTCACATTTCGAGTCGCGCGGGGGAACTAGACGATGTCGAAGGGCTTCGCTTCTAACTATCGGATTGTCCTGCTCGCGGGCTCGCTCCTGCTGTGTTTTGGATTCGTCGGCGCGCGGCTGGTGTGGTTGCACGTCATCCATCGCGACGAACTTCTCGGCAGCATCGTCAAAACGCGCCAGCAGCTGATCGTCGACCCCTCGCGTCGCGGTGACATCTTTGACGCGCGTGGGGCGCGGCTCGCGACCAGCCGTTCGGTGCTCCAACTCGGCGTCGATCCGCATTCGCTGCGCAAGGAAGATGAGAAAAAATGGCCGCAACTCGCCGCGTTGATCGGGAAATCCGAAACCGAGTTGCGCCGAATCTTTACCACCAAGTTCCGGACGGCATCGTCCGCGATGCTGAGCGCTGCGCCTTCGTCCGGCACCGCGCCGACTGCGGCCGTGACGGGCTTGGTGTTTAATCTCAAAGGGGCAACCGGCGGCGCCTCCGGACCGGCGTTGCCGGCCGCCGCTGAGTCCTCGGCGCTGGCGACTGACCTCGCTGCTGATCCCTCTGATGCGGTTACCGGCCCGGCGGTTGCTCTTGCTGCGTCCGCCGGCGCCGCCGACGACACGGAGTATGCCGGGGACGAGGACGCTGACGGCCGTCGGAAGATTCAATGGGCGAAAATCGCGGATGAAATTTCGGAGTCCACTTACGACGAGGTGAAGAAACTCGGGATCAAGGGCGTTTACGCCACTGGCAGTTTCCGCCGGGCCTACCCGCACAACCAACTGGGCTCCCATTTGGTGGGTTTTGTCGATCAGGCGCAGCGGCCGATAGCTGGGGTGGAGCGATTCGCCGATTTCTATCTGCGCGGCCAAGATGGCTGGCGCGAAGGTGAGCGTGACGGGCGTGCGAAGGAACTTCCGCAATTCAGCAGCCGCGCCGTTGAGCGTGTCGATGGCTATGGGGTCAGGCTCTCCCTTGACACCAACGTCCAAAACATCGTCGAGCGCGAACTCGCCTACATTGCCGACAAATACCGTCCGGTGAAGGCGACCATTGTCGTGAGTCGCGCGGATGACGGTTTCATTTTGGGACTCGGCAATTACCCGACGTTCAATCCCAACGAATACAACAAGGTTCCGCCCGACCAGCTAGCGCGCTTGAAGAACATCGCGGTGTCTGACGTTTATGAACCCGGTTCCGTGTTTAAGATTGTCGCAGCGGCGGCGGCGCTCGATCAGGGGCTCGTGACGGCGGACAGCCTCTTCGACTGCTCGATGACGAAGATCGAATATCGGAATAAGCTGCGTGGTCTGCCCCGCGAGGACCACGCTTTCGACCACCCGTTGTCGGTCGCTGAAATTGTTTCACGTTCCAGCAATCGCGGCGCCGCTCAACTCGGGATGAAGCTCGGGGAGCAACGCTTTTACGACTACGTGCGCGCGTTCGGCTTCGGCCAAAAGACCGGGTTTCCTGGCGGCCACGAGGCGCCTGGTATCTTGAGCCCGCCGAAACGCTGGGATGATCTGACCATCACGCGCATGCCGATGGGCCATAGCATCGCCGTGACGGTGTTGCAAATGCACCAAGCGATGGCGGTGATCGCGAGTGGCGGTGTCCTGCTCGAGCCCCAGATCCTTCGTGATGTCCGCGATTCGGCGGGAGTGCCGCTCTACGGCTTCGAGCGAAAGGAAATCCGCCGCGTCATTTCTGAGCGTACCGCGCGCACGATGGCAGAGTTGCTCACGCATTGTGCGATGGTGGGCGGGACCGCGCCCGAAGCGGCGATCCCCGGCTATGAAGTCGCGGGCAAGACCGGCACGACCCAGAAATATCTGCCCGAGCTGATGCCTAGTGGGAAAATCAAGCTCATGCCCTCGCGCAAACACCACGTCGCGTCCTTCGTCGGATTCTTTCCGGCCAGCCGCCCCCAGATCGTGATCTCCGTCATTGTGGACGATGCCGACGCCGCGTGCCCCGGCGGGATCGCCTATGGCGGCAAGGTCGCCGCGCCATCCTTTCGCCGCATCGGTGAACAACTCATCCCACTGCTCGACCGTAGTGCCGGCAGCCGCACGTTGCCGGCTCCGACCGGCAACCGCGTCGCCCTCAAAGGAGCCCGCCCGTGATCGGCTATCTCACTCATAATTATTCGCTCATTCATGCGTTCCAGCCCAGCCCGGTGCGCCGGACCCGTGGTGAAACGCTCGCCCTCAATCGCGTCTTTAAGACGGCGCCGAAACTTTCGGACTACTTTCGCGAAGATGAAATCCTCGCCGTCAAGGGTGAGCTGGAGCGTCCGATCTCGGGGCTCGCCACCGACAGCCGTCGGGTAGTGCCGGGCAATGTGTTCTTCGCGCTCCCCGGCCGTCGGGCCGATGGCATTTCCTACGTTGATGAAGCCATCAGTCGCGGCGCCGTGGCGATTGTCGCCCAAAAAATACCCCCGTTTACGCCGGCGAAGGTGACGTTCATCCGCGTCGGTGATGCACGCCAAGCTCTCGCGCTGGTCGCCCAGCGTTACTATAAGTTTCCCGATCGGGATATGACGGTGATCGGCGTGACCGGCACCAGCGGCAAGACGACGGTCGCGCACATCCTGAAACATTTTCTGAACGGAGATCAGCGGGTCGGGCTGCTCGGCACGATCAGCTACGAACTGGGCCACCGGACCGTGCCCTCGTATCAGACGACGCCCGGCTCGCTCGACGTTTACGGCCTGATGGCGCAGATGCGCGACGCTGGGTGCAAACACGCGGTGATGGAGGTGAGCTCGCACGGGATTGATCAACAGCGGGTGCGGGGTGTTCAGTTTGGGGCCGCCGTCTTTACGAATCTGTCGAGCGACCATCTCGATTACCACCAGACGCTGGCCGCTTATTTCGAGGTAAAATCACGGCTGTTCAACGGAAGTACGGGGGCGCCGCCCAAGGTCGCGGTCGTCAATCTCGACGATGCGCATGGCGCCAAACTCGTGGCGAAGATCTCCAGCGAAGTCCCCGGCGCCCGCATCGTGACGTTTGGTGAAGATGCCCACGCCCTCGTCCGCGCCGAGAACGTGCAGCTCACGGCTGCCCGCGCCACGTTCAAGCTCATCTGGCCGCAAGGGGAGATGCTGATCGATTCGCCGCTGGTCGGTCGTTACCACGTGAGCAATCTGCTCGCCGCCATCGCCACCGCGTGGGGCCTGGGACGCGATCCGCTGGTGTTTCTCGCCAAACTCCGTGCGCTTAAGGATGTGCCGGGCCGTCTCGAGCGAATCGACGAAGGACAGCGCTTCAACGTGCTCGTCGATTACGCGCACACCGAGGATGCGTTGCGGAATGCGCTCGGTATGCTCCGCGCCATTACACCGGGTAAAGTGCGCGTCGTGTTTGGGTGCGGTGGCAACCGCGACCGCACGAAGCGACCGCTCATGGTCCGCGCGGTGCAGGCGACGGCTGATCACGCCTACGCGACGGCTGACAATCCTCGCACCGAAGCGATCGGGCAAATTTTCGATGACATGAAAACCGGGGTGACCGCCCCAGACCACATCTCCTGGATCGCTGATCGTCGTCGCGCGATCAGCGACGCCATCGAGGAGTGCGAGCCTGGGGATTCCCTGCTCATCGCTGGCAAGGGGCATGAGATTGTCCAAGAATGCGCTGACACGGTGTTTCCTTTCGACGACCGGCAGGTCGCGCGTGAACTCCTCCGCAGCAAGCTAACGACGACGTAAATGCCCGTGTTCTCACCAGACACCCTTGCGCAATGGACCGGTGGCCGCTGGACGGTCCCACCGTCGAGCCCGCTCACGGGCTTTGCCATCGACACGCGGGAAGTGCGCCCTGGCCAGATCTTTGTCGCCCTCAAGACGGACCAGCGTGATGGCCACGAATTTGTGGCCTCGGCGGACGCTGCCGGTGCGAGTGCGGCGCTCGTGGCGCAAGCTAACCCGGCCGTTGCGCTGCCCCAGCTCGTGGTCGCGGACCCGTTAGGCGCGTTTCAGGCGATCGCCCGAGCACATCGGCGCAATTTCCGCGGCCCCGTCGTCGGCATCTCCGGCAGCGCGGGGAAAACGTCCACCAAAAATCTCCTCGCGCTCCTGCTCGGGGGCGCGGCCGGCGGAGTGCTCTCAACTGAGGGGAATTTCAATAATCACTTGGGCGTACCGCTGACGCTCACGCGGCTCAATCCGGCCGAGCATGCCTTTGCTGTGATCGAGGCCGGCATCAGCGGTCCCGGGGAGATGCGCGTGCTCGCCGATATGATCGAGCCCGACGTCGCGCTCATCACGCTCGTCGCTTCCGCGCACACGCAACAGCTCGGCGGCATTGAGGGCGTAGCTCGGGAGAAAGCCGTGCTGCCCGGAGCGATACCACCCGCGGGCGTGGCGATTTTTCCGGAGCAGGTGGCGAAGTTTGCGGCGTTTCGAGCATTGGGCGTGCGCACGATGGTGGTCGCGCCGGTCGATGTCATCGGGCCCGTTGAGCCGTTGCAGGACCAGGTGTATTTTGCGGTGACGCAGCGCGGGGATTCGACCGCGATCTCGCTCGCGTGCGGCCTACTGCCGCCGCTTGTGTTTACGTTTCGTCGCGTCACCGAAGGCATGGCGCAAAATGCTGCGCTCGCGATCAGCGCCGCGTGGTGGCTCGGCGTACCACGGGAAGCGATCCAAGCCCGATTGGCCGGCTGGTTGCCCGCGAAACTCCGCGGGGAAATCCGACGCGAAGACGACCGCCTCCTCTACCTCGATTGTTACAACGCCAATCCGGCCTCGATGGCCGACGCGCTCACGACGTTTACGGCGATCGCTCCGGCCGGGGAACCGCGGCTCTACGTTATCGGGTGTATGGAAGAACTGGGTGCGGAAGCACCCGCCCACCACCGCCACCTCGGCCGCTCGCTGCCGCTGCGCGAATGTGACCGGCTATTCGTCATTGGGGCCCAAGCCCACGAGGTCTGTGCGGGTGTGCTGGAACAGGACGATTTCCAGCGCCAGATCCGCATCGTTTCGTCGTTGCAGCCGGTCGCCGCGTGTCTCGCCGAGTGGCGTGGTTCGGTCTTCATCAAGGGCAGTCGTCGTTATGAGCTCGAGCAAGTCCTCGTACCCCCAGCTGTCTTCGCCCCGCCATGCTAAGCTATCTCGCAGACTACGAGAATTTTTTCGGCCCGTTGCGCGTGTTTCGCTCGCAGACTTTTCGCACGGTGGGCGCGGCCGTGACGGCAGCGCTGATCGGATTTCTCATTGGGCCGTGGTTGATCGCGAAACTGCGGAAACTGAAATTTGGACAGCATTATGATGATGATCGGACGGGGGACCTCGCCGCGCGTTTCGACAAAAAGAACACGCCCACAATGGGTGGTCTGCTTATATTTGCCGCGGTATTTTTCAGTTCGTTCCTGTGGGCCGCTCCGAATATCTGGGTCGTCATCGCACTCTTTGTTTACACGGCTCTGACCGCCGTGGGTTTCCGTGACGATTGGCTCAAGGTGGTCCGGAAGAATCGCCACGGCATTTCCTCGCGGGAGAAAATTTTCTGGCAGACGCTGGTTACGGTTCTCGCGCTCGCGGCGCTCCTGTGGCATCCGGCGAGCACGGACAAGATTCGCGAGCTATGGGTGCCGTTTGTGAAATATCCGGTGCTCACGTTCTCTGGGCTGCTGGGTCTGCCCGCGTTGTTTGTTTTCATTTACCTCTGGCTCGTGGGCTTCAGCAACGCGATCAACCTCACCGACGGTCTCGACGGCCTGGCGATCGGCTGCACGATTTCGGTCACCCTAGTGTATGGAATTCTGGCCTACATCGCCGGCAACGTCATTTTGTCGGAGTACCTCTTGGTCCCCTACGTCGCAGGGGCGGGTGAGCTCACTGTCGTCTGCGGAGCGATCGTCGGGGCGGGTTTGGCGTTCCTGTGGTACAACTGTTATCCCGCCGAACTGTTCATGGGTGACACGGGCTCACTCGCCCTCGGCGGACTGATTGGTATCATGGCGTTTATGGTGCAGCAGCCGCTGACACTGGTCATTGTCGGAGGGGTGTTCGTTTGGGAAGCGGTTTCGGTTATCATTCAGGTGGCGGTCTTCAAATACACCAAGCGGCGCAGTCCGACCGGTGAGGGCCGGCGGTTTTTCCTGATGGCGCCGATCCATCACCATTATCAAAAGCAAGGCTGGCCCGAGACGAAGGTGGTCATGCGTTTTTGGATACTATCGCTGATTTGCGCGCTCGCCGGCCTCGGCACGCTGAAACTCCGTTGAGCATGGACGATCCCGCCAAACCTTTTCGTCTTCACGCTGCGGGCGCAGCGCGGGTGAACCGCGCGGCGCCGGACGGGACCCGTTTTATCGGTCGGAAGGAAGACTCGTCCGTCGGTCGTCCGAGCACCCCGATTGAAGTAGCTTTCACCTTTCCCAGTCTTTAGAGCTCACCCAATATTCCTCCTATGAAAATCCTGAAAATTTTCGGCATCGTCGTGGGTATCCACGTATTTGCCCTCGTTCTCATTTTTGCCAACCCCGGCTGCAGTTCATCATCCAAGCCGGTGCCGGCTCCGGCCGATACCGTGGCGAAGACTGAGCCCGCACCGCTCATCTCGGTGCCCACGACGTCGCCGGGCCTGACGGTGGACGCGCCGCCGCCGCCGATCGCCTTCAACGCTGACGCCGCGGCGACGCCGGTTGCGAGCGGTGGAGTGCGTTTCACGCCGACCCGGCCCAATACCCCGGCCGCGTCGACGTTGCTGGCCGAGCCGGTCAAGGATGTGACGCCGATGACGACCTACACCGTCAAATCCGGCGACAGTCTTTGGAGTATCGCGAACAAGAACAAACTCAGCTTTCAAGAACTCGCCTTGGCCAACAACCTGAAGAGCAACGCGGCACTGCAGCCCGGACAGAAACTGATTATTCCTGGTGTGTCGCTCGGGCGCTCGTCGGCCCCCGTGCCCGCAGCGGAATCGGCCAATGGAAAATCCGCCGCCGCAGCGACACCGAAGTCCTCAGGTAGTGGAATGAAGCATACGGTAAAGTCCGGTGAGTCGCTCAGCATGATTGCCCAAAAATATGGTGTCCGGCAGCGCGATATCGCCATCGCGAACAACATTACTGATCCCCTGAAACTCGCGGCAGGAAAAGAGATCATCATCCCTGGTTGGGATGGTGCGACGGGCAAAGGAGCTGCCAAGTCGTCGGGTGCTGCGCCCGCGCCGAAGGCCCCGGTCGAGAGCAAGCCGCTCTTCGCAACCCCGCAGCTGGATCAGCCGGCTCCGGTGATCAGCGCCCAGCCACCTACCCCCGCTTCAGGCGAGGTACCGGTGATCCGGGTGGATGAAACTCCCGCGCCCAAGAAACCGTAATCGTTGCGTCCGTCGGAAACGCTATGGCTCACGATCGGTTCGCTGACAGGCCCCGTGCTTGGTTCCTCATGAACCCCGCGACGATCATCGTCGTGTGCGCCCTCGGACTGACGAGTCTGGGCCTGTCGATTTTGTTTAGCGCGAGCGCGTCGTTTAAGACGAAGCAGGGCGTGGAGGTGCCGTATCAGTATCTTCAAAAACAGCTGGTGGGTGTCGCCGCCGCGGCGTTGATCTGTTTCATCGCGAGCCGGATCAACCTCGATTATCTGAGACGCTATGCGTGGTGGATCGGCGGGGTGCTGCTCGTGCTGTTGGTTTTGGTGCTCATTCCGCATATTGGTCTCGCCGTGAAAGGCAGTCGACGATGGCTCGGCTATGGATCGGCGCGTCTGCAGGTCTCCGAGTTTGCCAAGTTTGGTCTGATTTTCTGTCTCGCGCACTATCTTGCGCTGAACCAAACGCGCATCGGTGAATTCAAACGGGGGTTCGTGCTGCCCTTAGCGATCATTGGTAGCTTCGCGGGCCTGGTTGTGTTGGAGCCGGATTTTGGCACAGCGGCTCTGATGGTCGCGGTGGGCCTGCTGCTCCTCTTCCTTGCCGGGGCGAAATGGCGATACACGGTGCCGACGATCGCGTTGGTCGTGGGGGCGTTTGCCGTGCTCGTGGTGAACAATCCCAATCGGCTGCGCCGCCTGACGGAATTTCTGAGCGAGGAAAAATCCTACCAACTGCGGCAGGCGCTCGCCGCCTTCGCGGCGGGTGGTATGGAGGGCACGGGACTTGGCCAGGGGCGGCAGCAACTGAGTTACCTCCCGGAGGCGCACACGGATTTTATTTTCTCTATTATCGGCGAAGAGCTCGGGCTTTGGTTCACGATTGGAGTGGTGGTCGTGTTTACCGTGATGTTCATCGCGGGGATCGTCCATCTGCGGCGGGCGCCGAACCTCTTTCATTTTCTGCTCGTGACTGGCTGTTTGTTGATGATCTGCCTCCAGGCGGTCATCAATCTCGGCGTGGTCACCGGGATCTTTCCGACCAAGGGCATCTCGCTACCGTTTATCAGTGCCGGGTTGTCTAATCTGCTGCTCATGGGATTGCTCCTGGGGATTCTGCTGAACACGCAACGCACGTGGGCGCGCGTGGCTTTGCCCGATGATGCACGCGCGATGCGGGAGGTCATGGCATGAGGAAATACCTGATCTCTTGCGGTGGCACGGGTGGTCATCTCTCGCCGGGCATTGCGCTCGCCGAAGGCTTGGCGGCGCGTGGGCACGAAGCCGTGCTGCTCGTCAGTCAGAAGAAAGTGGATTCACGTTTGCTGGAAAAATATCCGCACCTGCGCTTCGAGCGCCTGCCGGGCACCGGTTTCTCGCTCCAGCCGCTGCAGCTCTTAAAATGTATCTGGTCGCAAGCGCGCGCGTTTTTGCAGTGCGTGCGGCTCGTGCGGGCGTGGCGTCCCGTGGGCTTAGTCGGCTTCGGCGGGTTCACGTCGACCCCGGTCGTCTTGGCCGGCCGGTTGCTCGGCGTACCTGTGGCCTTGCACGAATCCAATCGGGTGCCGGGTCTGGCGATTCGCGCGCTCGGGCGTTTTGCGCGACGCGTTTATCTTCCGCCTGGCATCACTCTCCCGGGTATTCGTGGGGCCGCCACGCGCCACCTCGGCTTGCCGGTGCGTCGAGAATTTGTCCGCCAGTCACCCGAGGCGGCGCGCGTCGAGCTGGGGTTGGATCCCCGGCAAAAGGTCCTCGTCGTCCTCGGCGGCAGTCAGGGCTCCGGTGTACTCAATGACTGGATGCGTACCGAACTCGCATCCTTGGCGGGCGCAGGCGTGCAAGTTTACGGAGTCACTGGATTGGGTAAGGGGTCGGAGGGCGTGACGATGCTGTCATCAAAGCTTGGCGTGCCCGTGCGGACGGAATCGGTGGTTTTCAGCGACCGTGTCGCCCAACTCCTTTCCGCCGCTGATCTCGTCGTTTCCCGGGCGGGAGCGGGGACGCTCGCCGAACTGATTCGCTGTGAAACCCCGGCCATCCTCGTCCCGTTCCCGGAGGCGGCCGATGATCACCAACGGGCCAACGCCGCTTACTTCGCCTCTCAGGGCGGTGGCATTGTCGTCGAGCAAACGCGCCGCGAGAACCTGACGGCCGAGGTGCTCCGGATTATTTTCAACGAAGAACGGATGCGGGAGTTTCGGTCCAACCTCCAGCGTTTGGGGCGCACGGACGCGCTGGAATTGATGTTGAATGATCTCGAGCAGCTGACCGCGGCTTCTCCCTCTGCCGCGCGGAACTCCCGGCACGCCTCCGCATGAAAGCTGAGCCACAAGTCCCGAACGTCGACGAAGGGAAGCCGGTGGGCGGATGGTCTGAATTTTTCGAGGCCGTGAAGCCCTTGGTCTCGGCGGCGACGAAGATTGTCCACGAGGAACGCCTCGGGACTAAGACGACGATGCGCGTGGGCGGTGCCGCGCGGATTTATGCCGAGCCAGCCTCGGTCGCCGATCTTCAGGTGCTGCTGCGCGAAGCCCGGGCTTGGGGTGGCGCAGTGCTCATGCTCGGGCGAGGTTCGAACGTCATCGTGCCGGACGAGGGTGTGAACGGATTGGTGGTGTCGCTCGCTCATCAGGCGTGGTCGAGTTTTGAACCCCGCGAGGACGGACGGGTGGCTGTCGGAGCCGGGTTGCGGTTGAAAAATTTATGCGGGCTCGCGGCCAAAGCGGGGCTGGTGGGCTTTGAGTTCCTCGAAGGTATTCCCGGCAATATCGGGGGCGCGCTCCGCATGAACGCCGGGGCGATGGGTGCGTGGATGTTCGATGTCGTGGAGGACGTGCAGCTCATGACGAGAGGGGGCGAGGTCCGGACGCTCACGAAGGCGGCGATGCACGTCGGCTATCGCCATTGTGAGGAGTTGCATCAAGGGATCGCGTTGGGCGCCCTGCTGCGACCGGCGACGCGGTCGGACGCGGAGACCGTAAAGCGTCAGATGGATGCTTACTCTCGCAAGCGGCACGAGTCGCAACCGCGCGAGCCGAGCGCGGGCTGCATTTTTAAGAATCCACCGGGAAATTCTGCTGGTCGACTCATCGATGAGAGCGGCTTGAAGGGCGTGCGCGTGGGCGACGCCGAGGTCTCACCGACGCACGCGAATTTCATCGTGAACCGGGGGAGCGCGACCGCCGCCGATGTGATCGCGCTTGTGCGGCGAGTGCGCGCCCGAGTGCGGGAGGTCAAGGGCGTGGACCTTGAACCCGAGGTGTTGCTATACGGCAAAGAATGGAAAGACGTTTTATGAGCCTACCGTTACCGATCATCGCTGTGTTTGCCGGAGGCAGTTCCGCCGAACGAGACGTTTCACTGGGTTCGGGGAAAGCCTCCGCCCTCGCGTTGGCGCGCTCGTATCCGACTCGCTTGTTCGAGTTGAATACCGACGCGCTGCCTGCGGGGCTCGACCCGCAACGGCATGTGGTGTTTTCGACCCTCCACGGAACCTTTGGTGAGGATGGCGGGATGCAACAGCTGCTCGATGCGGCGGGCGTGACCTACGCTGGGTGTGACGCCGCGAGCAGTGCGTTGACCATGGACAAGACGCGCACGAAGGCAGCAGCCGCCGAGCGGGGCGTGCGCGTGGCGGATGCTTGTGGCTTCATGGCGACGGAAAAACCGACCGCAGAAACGGTGGTGGCGAAACTCGGCGAGAACGTCGTCGTGAAACCGAATAATGAAGGCAGCAGTTTCGGGTTGAGTGTCATCACCGGCCGGGCGGCGCTGGCTGAGAAGCTCGCCGCGATCACGAGCGGTTCGTGGCTCATCGAGCGGCGGATCGTCGGTCGTGAACTGTCGGTGGGGGTCCTCGGGGGCAAGGCGATGGGGATCGTGGAAATTCGGCCCAAGTCCGGCGTCTACGATTACACGAGCAAATACACCAAGGGCCTCACGGAGTATTTTGCGCCGGCGCCGCTCGACGCGGCGACCACCGCGCGGGTGCAGACGGCAGCGGAGGCCGCCTTCGCGGCGTGTGGCTGTCGCGATTATGCGCGGGTTGATTTTATTCTACCTGAGCAAGGCGACGCGTTTTTACTGGAAATCAATACACTGCCCGGCATGAAAGAGACGAGCTTGTTGCCGATGAGTGCGCGGTGCGTGGGGATGGATTTTACGGGATTGGTTCGGGAGCTGGTGCGACCTGCGCTGCTGCGTTTTCAATCGGCGGTGTCTGCTCAAAAATCGTGAGTAAAGATCTACACATCGCCCCCACGGCCCGCAGCTGGAGAGAAATTCCCCAGCCGGTGAAACCGCGCGCGATGTCGCGCGAGGGCAAGTGGCGGCGGATGACCTCGGTCTTGCGCGCCATGGGTGCGACCCTGGTGGTGGGCGGGGTTGCGTGGGGCCTGTGGGAAGTCACGCGTACCTTGCAGGAAACTCCGCGGAAAATGCCTGAGGCCGCGCGCGCGGTGGCGATCAAGCAGCTCGAGCTGCGCACCGACGGGGTCTTGGACAACGCGTGGCTCGCCCGCACGCTGGCGCTGCCGAAGGCGGTCTCTCTGATGGAGCTCGATTTGCAATCGCTGCGCCTGAGGCTCATGGCCAGCGGGCAGGTCAATGCGGCGACTCTGACAAAAAATTTCCCTGACACGCTCAAGGTACAGGTCGGGGAGCGTTCGCCCGTGGCACGGGTGATGGCCAACTGGCGGGGCGAATCGCGGGCGCTCGTCGTCGCGCGAGATGGTGTGGTGTTCGAGGGCGTCGGCTATGGGGCCGCCATGCTCGCGACGCTGCCGTGGCTTGACGGCGTTAAGCTCACGCGTACGGCGGACCACTACCAGCCGGTTGAAAACATGGGGCTGGTGGCCGAGCTGTTGGCCCGCGCACGGCTGGATGCGGAGCATCTTTACCAGACGTGGCAGGTCGTTTCCTTGGCGCGGCTGGAGTCCGACGGCGCGATTGAGGTCCGCACCAAGCCGGGCACGACGGTGGTGTTTGGGGTGAACGGAGATTTTCTCCAGCAGTTGGCCAAACTTGACTACCAGTGGGAAGCATTGGCGACGGCACCCAACCCTCCGCGAAAAATCGATCTTTCGCTAGGGCGCGAAGTCTCCGTCTCTTTTCAGCCCTTGCCAAACTTCAACCTTGTTCCGCATTCCCTGCTTAAAACGAAACTGTGAGCTCACGCCCCACCTTCCTCGGTGCCGTTGAAATCGGTACCTCCAAAATCAGTGTCTTGGTTGGCGAATACACCGGGCGCGAGCTCGCGATCATCGGCTGCGGGGAGTGTTCCTCGCGCGGGGTCATCAAGGGCGGTGTCGTCGATTACAAGGCGGCCAGCGAATGCACCCACAGCGCCCTCGAGCAGGCGGAGCGGGACGCCGGCGAGCGCATCGACCACGTGTTTCTCGCCCAGACCGGTGGGCATCTGGAGGGTTTCTACAACGAGGCGACGGTGACCGTGAAGGCGCTGGATAATATGATCGATGCGGGCGACATCCGCACCGTGTGCGACCTCGCGAAGTCGAAGGAGCTCCCGACGGGACGGGCAGTCGTGCATCACATCCGCCGACCGTTTCGCGTTGATGGTAGCTTGGTTTCCTCCATGCCGGAAAATATCGGCGGCCAGCGGCTCGAGGTCGGCTACTGGACCGTCCACGGCCAGGAGCAGCGGCTCGCGGACAACATTCACGTCATCCGTGGATTTAATTTAGAGGTGCGCGAGCTCGTCTTGGCGAGTCTCGCCGCGGGTCACATGGTCACGACGCCCGAGGAGCGGCGGCACGGGGTGCTCGTGCTCGACATCGGTGCCGGGACGACCGACTACGTGCTCTATCGCGATGGGGCTCCGCATACGACCGGAGTCGTGCCCGTCGGGGGGACGCACCTCACGAACGATCTCAGCATTGGCTTGCGCCTGACGGACGGCCAGGCGGAGAAGCTGAAGCTCCGCTTCGGCCGTGCGAGCGTGACGACGAAAGACAAAGCGACGAAGGTCATGCTCGACGGTAATTTTGCGATCGGCGACCGCCAGTTTCCGCAGCAGGCCATCGAGCAGATCACGGCAGCGCGCACGTGGGAACTCCTCGAGGTGGTGAAGAAAAAACTGGGCAACGCGTTCAGTCCCGAGACTTGTGCCGCCGGGGTAGTGTTGACCGGTGGCACGGCGAAACTCGCCGGCATCGCTGACGTGGCCGCGAAAGTATTCGGCGTCTCGGCGCATCTTGGCGAAGCGCCCACTTGGGTGAGCGAAAATCTCCGCGATCCGGCTTACCATACGAGTCTTGGTCTCCTCTACTACGGAGTCAGCTCGCAGGCGGACAAGTCCCCGCCGATCCGCCGCGTAGGCGGATTCATCGACGGCGTGAAACGCCTTTTCGCCAATTCCTGAGCCGCTCGCCATGAACCTCAACGAACTTCCCCTCGAGCACGGGCTCCTTACGGATCGCAATATCGCGATCAAACTCGTCGGCGTGGGCGGCGCGGGCTCCAATGCCGTGGACCGTCTGAAAATGGAAAATCTGGAGCGCCTGCAAATGGCGGTGATCAACACCGACTATCAGGCGCTCGCCAGCTCGCCGGTGCAGGACAAAGTACTCATCGGCATGGGGGTCACGCGTGGCCTTGGGGCCGGTGGTGATCCTGAGCTGGGCCGCGTCGCCGCCGAGGCCGACCGCGAGAAAATCGCGACGGTCGTGAAGAATTGTGATCTCGTTTTTATCGTGACTGGGATGGGCGGTGGCACGGGCAGCGGCGCGTCACCGGTGGTGGCGGAGATCGCGGCGGAGACGGGCGCACTCGTCATCGCATTTGTCACCATGCCGTTTTCGTTTGAGGGCGGTCGCCGTCTCAAGCAGGCCGAAGAGGGGCTCGCGGCGCTGCGCAAGGTGTGCGATGCGGTGATCCCGCTCCCCAATGACGTGCTGTTACAGGAAGGGGCGGACAACGAGACGGTGCTCGACTCGTTTGCGCGGGCGGACGAGTGGATCGGCCGCGGGGTGAAATCGATTTGGGCGATGCTCTTTAAGACGGGGCTGATCAATCTCGATTTCTCGACGCTCCGGCAGGCCTTCAACCAACGCGGGGGCAAGACGCTCTTTAGCCTCGGTGAGGGCACCGGTGAAAACGCCGTGCTCGACACGATTTCGAGCCTCAAGCTCTGTCCGCTCCTGCACACACCGGAGTTTTCCCGCAAGGCCGACCGGCTGCTCGTGAATATCCTCGGCGGGGCCGATCTCACGCTCCCGAAAGTGAACGAGCTGATGAGTGCGATCACCGACCAGTTTGGTAGCGACTCCCATATTATTATGGGGGCGGTGATTGACGAAACGATGGCGGGTCGCGTCGAAGTGTGCGTGTTGGGCACGAGCGACATGGGTGGTCGGGGAGTGGCCTCGCGGCGTTCGGTGCTGCCGGCGCGAGGGAAAACGCCGACCCTGTTGGCGCCCCGCTCGGTGGGGCCGACCGCGCACACGCCCGCGAATCAGCCGTCAGTCGTGGAGCAGGAAGAGTTGCCGGTGACGAGCGGAGGGAGTGCTGCGGACAGCGCCGAGGCGCGGAATCTTCATGCGGCGAAGGTGGCCCAAGACGAGTTTGGTTTTGGGGAAGTCGAGCGTCGCGGGCATTTTGAGAAGACGGACCGGAACCTGTTCGACGGCCACGATCTCGACGTGCCGACCTACCTGCGCAAAGGGATCAAAATTTCGATTTGAAGCGGGTTGGGTGGTTTTTACCTGCTGGTGAAGGAACACACCTTGGCAAACGGGCGGCCATCTGCATGGTCGTGTTATGTTTGTCGACGAATGCTCAGTGAAATTGGCGGCTGGTGATGGTGGGCGGGGCTGTATCAGCTTTCGCCGCGAAAAATATGAGCCGTGGGGCGGGCCCAACGGTGGCGATGGTGGTGGCGGAGGTGATGTCGTGCTGCTCGGTGACGTGAACACGAATAATCTCGTCGACTACAAATTTCAGCCGCACTGGCGGGGTGAGCGCGGCGAGCACGGGCAGGGAGCTGATTGTCACGGTAAAGATGGGAAACCGTGCATTATGCGCATGCCGCTCGGCACCGTGGTCATCGACCTTGCGACCGGAAAACCGGTGGCCGAGATCGTGGAGGACGGCCAGCGGGTGGTCATTTGCCACGGCGGCAACGGCGGTTGGGGCAATACTCATTTCAAAACCTCAACGCATCGTGCGCCGAAGCGGGCGAATCCTGGCCTCGACGGTCAGCGCGGTGAGTATCGGCTGATCCTGAAGAGCATCGCCGATGTGGGGCTCGTGGGTTTCCCCAATGCGGGTAAATCGTCGTTGACCACGCGCATCACCAAGGCGCGGCCAAAGACGGCGGCGTATCCGTTTACCACGCTGCATCCGCAGATTGGGGTGATCGACTATTCCGACGAAGTGAAGGGCACGAAACGCCTCTTGCTTGCCGACGTGCCGGGTCTCATCGAAGGCGCCCACGAAAACCGCGGTCTTGGCCACCGGTTCCTGCGGCATATCGAGCGGTGTGCGCTCCTGATTTTCCTCATCGACATGGCTGGCACGGATGCGCGCGACCCACGCAATGATTACAAGCACCTGCTCAACGAACTGAAGCTCTACGATCCCAAACTGCTCAAGAAACCGCGCCTGGTCGTGGCCAACAAGATGGACGTGCCGGCGGCGGCGGCGGAGCTCAAGAAGTTCAAGACCCGTTACAAGACAGCCGAGACGATCGAAATTTCGTGTCTCACCGGTGATGGGCTTGAAAAACTGAAGAAAGAACTGCTCAAGCGGGTGGCCAAGTTCCGGGCGGGTGAAAAAGTGGCCGCGGCCGCCGCGGGTTAAGTGCGCGCTTCACGGGTTTATTTAAGGCGCATCGCGGGACAGGTAGGGCTGCACCGAGGACGCGGGCGCTGCAGAATCAGTGATGAGGGCGGACCGACCCTCTTACGATCCGTCACCGGGATTGACGGCTGGCAGGCAACGTAGCGCTATGGGGTCTTCATTATGAACGCGCGCGCAATGATTGTTCTGGCCGACCGGGCCGTGCTGGTTTTTGCGGAGGGTAAACAGATCGACACAATGACGACGGACTCCCGCTCAAAGGGAATTGCGTTCTGAGGCGTGGCGCAATGGACGAGTACAAGGTCGAGTTTTTCAAGGTGGCACTCGCTCACCTCCTCGCGGTGGTGAGTCCGGGACCGGATTTTGCGGTCGTGCTACGGCAGAGCCTCACGCACGGGCGACGCACGGCGATCTGGACGAGTGTGGGTGTCGGGACAGCGATTCTGCTCCATATTGGGTATTCGTTATTGGGGCTTGGTCTGCTGATCCAGAGCTCGGAGGTGTGGTGCGCTGTGGTGAAATATGCGGGGGCAGGCTATATCGCTTGGCTGGGGTTGCAGTCACTGCGCGTGAAGCCCCGGACGGAGGCGGAGGTTTTCGCCGGGCGAGGCGAAGCGGGTGGGGCGGGTCTGCCGACGTCACGCGCCGCGTTTGTGACAGGCTTCGTGACGAATGCGCTTAATCCGAAGGCGACGCTATTTTTCGTTTCGCTGTTCGTGATGGTCGTGAGTCCGCAGACGCCGAAACTCGTGCAGCTGGGCTATGGCGTGTGGATGGCGCTGGGGACGATGGCGTGGTTTTCGTTGGTCGCGGTTTTCTTCACCCGCGAAGACGTGCGGCGGGGATTTTTGCGGTTGGGTCACTGGATTGATCGCGTGCTGGGTGTGGTGTTTCTCGCCCTGGCCGGCAGTCTGGCGTTCGCTGCCGTGCAGTGAATCGTGAGGCGGGGGCGCTGCTATCAACGTCCTGTTGACTCTGGACTTTCCGGTAGCCGCGAGCGCCCGCGAGTGGCGATCCGTCCACGCGCTGGTGCTCGCCGGCTACCTGGCAAAGCAAAGTCTGAATCTTTTGGGCGATTGCTATGGTTCGTTGGTGATGCCGCCGAATCCATCCCGGTCTTCCGGTGCGCCGTAATCCCACGGCCCTTTTTACTCGGCCGCGAGGAGGTTTGTGCGGTTGGGGGTTCAGGTAAATGGAGAGAACCGTGGGTACCCGTTTTTTGGTGACGCGCAGGTGCGGGTTGTCGAAATCTATCTGCCGACGGAGGGCGGCGGATAGATCGGCCGTTGGGCCCGCTCCCAGGACTGTGCTCGAAAAGTCCCTACACGTAGACTCCGCCACCCAGCAGGCGTTCGCCTTCGTGGAGCGCGACGATTTGGCCGCTGGCGAGTCCGCGTTGCGGGGACTGAAATGTGATGAGCGCGGTGTCACCGCCTGTGGGAATAAACTCAATCCGGACGCGGGGGTCGCGGTAGCGGACGCGGGCTTCGAGCGGGCGCGGGGTGAGGATCGGTGGCGTGTTCCACTGCAGCGAGTGCACGCGGGCTTCGCGTTGGAAGAGGCCGGGGGCATCGGGGTGATCGAAAGCCACGAGGAGGGCGCGGTCGGTGGCACGTTTGCCGACGACGACGTAGGCTTGATGGTCGGCATTCGAGGGGACACCGATGCCTTTGCGTTGGCCGAGCGTGTAGAAATGCAAGCCACGGTGGTGGCCGAGCGCGCGTCCATCGTGAGCGCGGATGATCGGGCCGGGGGCGTCGGGGACGTAGGCGCGGAGGAAGTCGGACATCTTGACCTCGCCGATGAAGCAGATGCCTTGGCTGTCTTTTTTGTCGGCGGTGCTGAGGCCGGCGTCGCGGGCCAAAGCGCGGAGCTCGGGTTTCGGGAGGTGGCCGATCGGGAAGCGGGCGTCGGCGAGCTGAGCCTGTGAGAGCAGCGCGAGAAAGTAGGATTGGTCTTTGTTTTTGTCGGCCCCTTCGTGGAGGGCGTAGCAGGGGTTTTCGATTTCAGGGTTTTGATTTTTTATGGGGATGCGTTGCGCGTAGTGGCCGGTAGCGACAGCGGCGAAGCCGTGATCGCGCGCATAGAAGCGGAACACGCCGAATTTGATTTCGCGGTTGCACATGATGTCGGGGTTCGGCGTCAGGCCCTGCGCGTAACCGTCGAGGAGATACGCGACCACGCGCTCGCGATACTCCTGCATGAGATTCACGACGCGGAACTCGATGCCGAGGCGGTCGCAAACGGCGCGGGCATCGTCGATGTCCTGCTGCCACGGACAGTGACCGATGATTTCATCCTCGTTGATCCAGTTTTTCATGTAGGCTCCGACGATGGGCACGCCTTGGCGTTGGAGGACGAGGGCGGCGACGGAGCTGTCGACGCCGCCGGACATGGCGACGAGAATTTTTTCGGGGGCGGACACAGGTGGAGACGAGGACGAGGGGACGAGGACGAGGGGACGAGGATCCCTGCTCTCACGAGCAGGGCTACGGGGACGGTTACGGCGACGGCGAGGGCGTCATTTGGGTTGGAGCTTAGCTTTTGTTTCGGGCGGGAGCGGGGCGGTGGCGAGCCACGCTTCGGCGGCGGGGGCGTCGTGGAGGAGCCAATAGGAGAAGGGCCCGGTGAGGCCGGCGAGTGGGAGTGTGGCTGGTTTTTGAGTGGCGGCCCAGAGCGTGGCGGCGGCAGGTTCGCTGTGGGCCCACGCCGAAGTTGCTGAGACCAGCGCGGCTTGGCGGGCGGATTCGTGGGCGAGATTTTGGGCCCACGCGATGGCGCGGGCGGGTGCGCGTGCGGCCAGCAGTCCGGCGTAGTGGGTGGCGGCGGAATCGAGGCCGGGTCCCGGCGGGAGTTTTTCGAGGTAGGGCGCGGGTGCGGTGTCGTCGCGGCGGACCCACTCCGTCAGGATATTGTTCAACGCGAGACGTTGGACTTGGCCGGGGGGCAAGGTCGTGAGCCACGTAATCGCGGCGTCGGGGTCCTTGGCTCCGAGGGCACGAGCGACGGCGACGGCCGCGAAGGTCTGGGTCTCGCCGGGAGGCAGGAGTGGGACCAGCGTGGAGGCGCGTTGAGGATCGGTGGCGGTGAGAGTTTGGAGCGAGGCGAGCACGATGCGGTCGAGCGCCGGACCAGTGAGGATTTTCTGCGCAAGTTCGATGGCCTGGAGTGGATCGCGGGCGAGCACATTGTGCAGCGTGGTTTCCAGAGCGGGAGTGCGGTCGGCGAGGTCGGGCAGGCCCTGGGCCCAGGCCAAGGCGGCGGGTGTGTCGCGGGTGGCCCAAATATCGGCGAGCGCGCGGAGGGCATTCTCGCGAGGCAGACCCGGGGGCACGGCGGCGAGACGCTGTACCGCCGAGGGGAGCTCTTCGCGGGCGAAGCGGTCGAAGAGCAGGCTGTAGAGATTGGCTTCGTCGTGGGTGCGGACGAGTTCGCGGGCGAGCGTGAGGGCGCGGTCGGGCGCGGAGCGGGCGAGCGCGTCGAGCGTGGCGATGAGGGCCGAGGTGCGTTCGGGTCCGAGCGGCAACGTGCGGGCGTGGGCGAGGGCGAGTTCGGGTTCGCGGGCGAGCAGCGCCAGAAAAGTGGAGCCGAATTCCTGGGCAGGGGTGCGCGGATCCGGGGTGCCAAGGGCACGAGGGAGGTCCCCTGGAGTGGGGGCGGAAGCCGACGGCAGCGTGGGCGGGGGAGGTGTAGGGGTTGCGCTAACTGGGGCCGACGGCGGCGGTGCGTGCGGGCGCCGGAGGGTGACGAAGAGCACCCCGACCAGAACGAGCAACGCGGCGATGGGCCAGAAACGTGAAGTGAGTGTGGACATTGAGACGGCGGAATTTTGCCGACGACGGCGCAGATGGCCGCAAAAAAGAGGGAGGGGCGCAAGCCATGCGAACAACGCGGCCACCCGTCGCGCGCAGGGCGGCGCGGTTCGTTTACGGGAGCTCGTAGACTTCGAGGAGGGCGGTGCCCGTCGCGCCGGCCGCTCCCGTGACCTGCGCGGTGTAGGCGCCGGGCGAAAGGTTGATAAGGAGGGCCGCGTCGGCGCTCGTGGCACCGAACACGAAGGCACCCACGCGGGCGGCGGCGTCGACAATCGAGGCGGCATCGGCTGAGGTGGACCAACCGGAGTTCTGCGCGAGGACGGCACCGGCGGCGGAGAAAAGCGAAAGGGCCGGGCGCGGGAGTGCGCCGGTGACGCCGAACTGGGTGAGTGACGGGCCGGCGGCGCGGATGAGCACGCGTTTCGGCGCGGAGCCGCCGACGACGAGGCCGGAGATCAGTGTGCCCTCGCCGGTGCCGACGGCGGCTCGGATGGAGAGGTTGCTGAGCTTCTGCGCGCGGGAGCCGCCGGAGAGATCGTAAATCTCGATGAGGCCGACGCCGAGTTTGGCATCGGAGGCGCTCATCAGGGCGGTGTAGGTGCCGGGCGCGAGCGTGGTGAGAATCACCGAGTCGGCGCTACCGGCGGCGAGTGGGAAGGCGCCGGAACGAGCGGCGGCGTTGGCGATTTCGGCGGCGTTGCCAGTGGTGGTCCACCCGTTGTTGGTCGCGAGGAGCACGCCATTGGCGCGGAGTTCGAGGCGGGGCGCGGTGAGGGCAGTCGTGACTCCGAGGCCGCGGAGGGCGGGACCGACGGCGCGGAGGAGGACGGGTTTCGATTCGAGGCCGGTGATGACAAAGCCGACGATGGCGACTTGGTCGCCGCTGCCGGCGGTGGTGCGCGTAGAGAGATTTACGATACGCTGCTGGGCGAGGGCGGCGGAGGTGTCGGCGAAGCCGGTGAAGGTTGTCGTGGATCCAGCAGCGGTGGTGGCGGTGGCCGTGATACCCCCGGTTTCGGGAGTGAGGGCAAGGACGAGGACCTGCGAGGTGGGCGTGGTGATGGACAGACGGCCAAGGGAATCCACGATGCCGGTGCCGGCGTCCAAGCCGAAGGTTCGATCGGGTAGGACCATGGCGAGGCGATTGCGCCCGAGACCTTCGACCGAGGAAGCGGGGGCGCCCGCGATGGGGTTGTCGTTGCACAGCACGACCACGACGGCCGGTCCCGTGGGGCTGACGATCGCAAGCAGTTGAGCTGAATTGGACGAGCTGCCCGCGGTGTAAAAGCCAGCATAGCCGGCAGTGGAGCCGGTATCGGGAGACTTCTGCGCACTCAACGATGACGATCCGGCGAGCAGGCCGTTCAACGCGCCTCTCTCGGAGATGCTGCCGGTAACGGAGACGGGACGGATCATGAGGCCGGACGTGGTGGTGGCAGGAGGCGCCGGCACAGGCATGACGCCGCCGGTGGATGCGGCCGCTGGGCGGTAAGCCGCTGCGGTGAAATCGAACGCACCGCTGTCGCTGATCGCGAAGCCTTGGGCGATGGACGTGACGGTGTGAGCGAAATAGCCACCCGACGGGAGGTCGTCGAGGAAGGGGGAGATACGTTCAAAGGCGAGCAGAACGCCGGAGTTTTCGTCGTTCACCAGCAGGGCAAACGCACCGCCCCTCGACCCACCGGGGCCGCCCGAGGCGGGGATGGTGCCAATGTAGGTGCCCGCGTAGCTGCGGGCGATTACGCGAAGGGTGACGGTCGAGGAAGTGACGGTGCCGGCGGAGTTGGTGACGGTGACGGAGTAACCTCCGGAGTCTGAAGATCGGAGATCGGCGATGGTCAGAGTGGCGGCGGTGGCCCCGGTGAGCGCGGTTCCGTACTTGTTCCACTGATACGTAGGCGCGGGCGCGCCGGTGGCGACGACGGTGAACGTGGCGCTGCGGCCAGCGAGGGCGACGACGTTGCCGGGTTGGCGCGTGAACACGGGGGCGGTCGCGGTGGCGCTCACCGTGAGGCGTGCCAGCGAACTGATGACAGAGCGGACAATGTTGGTGACGACGACGTCGTAACCGGCGGCGTCGGTGGATTGGACGTTGGTGAGCGTGAGCGCCGCGGAGGTGGCGCCGGCGAGGTCTGTGCCGTTCTGGCGCCACTGGTAGGTGGGGGCGGGGGTGCCGGTGGCGGTGACGGAGAAGGCGGCGGTGCCGCCGGTTTGCGCGACTTGCGGGAAGGGTTGCGTGGTGATGCGGGGCGTGACGTAGGTGAAGGGAGGCTGCGCAACCGCGAACGAAAGGTCGACCGGGGCCGCCGCATTGTAGGAGGAGTTGCCGACTTGGGAGGCGCGGACGACGACGGTGCCGGCGGCACCGGTGAGGGTGAGCGTGTTGTCGCTCACCGTGGCGGGACCGGAGACGAGGGTGAAGGTCATGGGGAGGCCGGAGGTCGCGGTGGCGACGAGGGTGAAGGGGCCGGCGGTCGAGAGCTGCGTGGTGATCGTCGACGTGAAGGCGATCGACTGCGCGAGTTTGCCGGGGGTGAGAGTGATCTCGGCGCTGAACGTGAGATCATCGATTCCAAGGCCGTCATCGCTGCCGGCGTCGTCGACGTCGGTCCAGCGGAGGACGAGAGTTTGGCCGGGAGCCCAGGTGAGGCCGGTGATGGTAACGGGGGCGATCACGACGCGATTGACCGCGAGGTTACCGTCGAGGGAGGACGTGGTGGCGGTGAAAATGGGGGCGGTGAAATCGAGAGCCGTGGCGGCGGTGAAGCCGCCGTTGGCCACGGTGTTGAGATCGATCGCCCCGGTGGCGTAGGAGAAGGCGAGCTTGTTCGGGATGAGGGCACCGCCGTGGCGCCACTGTTCGCCTGTGTAGCCGAGCGTAAACGTGGAGAGGGTTTGGCCGGTGGTATTGACAAATGAAATACCGTAGCGGGCGGCGAAGGTGCCGCTGCTGAGGGAGCCGAGGGCGCGGTCGGGGGCGGAGGTGGTGCCGTAGGCATGGGTGGCGCCGGAATTACTGGCGCCGTTGTCGAATTTGAAGAGGGCCACGCTGCCGGAGCCGGAGCCTTTGGCAAAACTCCAGCCAGCCAGACCGCTGGCACCGACGCCGTTGGGTTGAGCGGCTTCGAGAGCGTAGGGACCGGGGCCGGTGAAGGTAAACGTGCCAGTGGCGGGCAGGCCGTCGAAGTTCTGCACGTAGGTGCCGCCGGCGTAGTTGGTCTGCGGGCCGGCGGGAGGGAGCGTGACGGTGAGCGCGACGGCGGTGGTGGGGGTGGCGGAGGCGACGGAGTTGGTCACGATCACGTCGTAGTTACCGGCGTCGGCGGTGGTGATGGCTGTGAGGGTGAGGGTGGCACCAGTCGCGCCGGAAACGGTCGCAGCGTTCGTGACGGCACCATTGACGAGGGGGACGCCGCCCTTGCGCCATTGATAGCTGAAGGGGGTGGTGCCGCTGGCGGCGACGGTGAACGTCGCGTTGTTGCCGTAGAGAAGGGTGGCGGCGACCGGCGCGGTGGTGATCGTGGGCGCAGTGGGTATGACGGTGAGCGCGACGGCGGCGCTCGTGATGCTGCTCACGGAATTGGTGACGACGACATCGTAAGGGCCGGCGCTGGCGTCGGCGGCCTGGACGTTGGGGAAAATCAACGTGGACGTGGTGGCGGAAGCGTGGCCGGTGATGTTCACGGCGTTCTTGCGCCACTGATACGCGAGGGGCGTGGTGCCGCTGGCGACGACCGTGAAGGTGGCGCTGGTGCCGGCATTGGCGGTCTGCGCGGTCGGCGCAGTCGTGATCGTGGGTGCGACGGCGGCGGCGGTCGTGAAGGTTAACACGGTGTTCGCGGCGGGATGGAGCGTGTTCGTGGCGGTGTCGGTGATTTGGGCGGCGACGATCGTGACGGTGACGGTGTCATTGTCGGTGAAGTTGACGGGCGGCGTAAACGTGTAGGTCGTCGGGCCGCCGGTGACGGTGGCGGCGATGCCGCCGTTGAGTGCGCTGTTGATGGTGAACCAACCGGTAGCGACGGCCACGGATTGGTTGAAGGTGACGGTGATCGGGGCATTTCCGGCGACCCCGGTGGCGGCGGTGACGGGGGTGGTAGCGGTGACCGCCGGGATGAGCGGGGCGCCTGCGGCCGTGTTGAGCGTGACCTTGAGATCGTCGATGCGCCAGTTGGCGGTGTTGGCTGCGGGGCTGCCAGCGCCGCTGTGACCGTAGATGCGGAAAGTGATGGCGGCGCCGGTCGTGCCGGTGACGGCGGTAAAGGCCGGTAATTGCAGCGCCCACACGCTGGTGGCGCTGAGGGTGCCCGTGGCGACTGCGGTGGTGTAGTTGTCCGTGTTGGAGAAAATTGAATACGCCTGGGGGCCTGTGCTGGTGCTACGGGACCCGAAGGTGAAGGCGGAGACGGACAGTTGTTTGTTGGCGGCGGGGGTGAGGGTGAATTCGAAAAACGCCGAGCCGGCGGCGGAAGTGTTCAGAGCGCCGATCTGGGCGGCGGCGCCGGCGTTGTTGCCAGCGGAAAAATCGCTGTAGGTATTCGCAACCGAAACGGCGGTGACGAGCGTCGGGGTCCCGTTATTGTTGCCCGAGGTGACCGTGCCGCCGGTCACGTCGGCGGGCAGACCGCTGGTGGGCGCGGCGGACTCCGTGCCCGCTCCGGCACCGAAGTTCCACGCCACTGTGCTCGGTGAGGCGACGGCGCTGACGGTGAGGACGGCTACTGCACTGGTGGCGTCGGGGTTAAGCCCATTTGTAACGACCACGTCAAAATTTCCGGCGTCGGTGAGTTGGGTGTTTGTCATTGTGAGCGTAGCGGTGGTGGCCCCGGTGAGGGTGGAGCCGTTGCCGGTGACGCCGTTGGTGACAGGGGTGCCGCCTTTGCGCCATTGGTAGGTGAACGGTGCGGTGCCGGTCGCGATGACCGTGAACGTCGTGATGTTACCGACGATGGCAGTCTGGGTGGCAGGTGGGAGGGTAATGGTCGGGGCGGCGGCTGTGACGGTGAGGGTGGCCCCGGCGCTGGTGGCGTTGGGCAGCGTCGGGTTCGCGACGACGACGTCGTAGGTGGCGGCGTCGCCGGCTTGGACGTTGGTGATGGTGAGGGTCGCACTAGTGGCGCCGGTGATGTTGGCGGTATTGGTCAGGTTGTTACCGCCTTTGCGCCATTGGTAGGCGAGGGTGGGGGAGCCGTTGGCAGAGACGGTGAACACGGCGGTGGTGCCGGCGACTTTGGTGAGGGAGGCTGGCGGGGTGGCGATGATGGGCGGCAGGCCGGTGATGACCAAGGCGGCCCCGGCGCTCGTGATGGAGCCGATCGGATTGGTAACGACGACGGTGTAGATCGCCGCGTCGGCGGCTTGGACGTTGGTGAGCGTGAGCGTGGCGGTCGTGGCGGAAGCGTTACCGGTAATGGGATCGTCGTTATTGAGCCACTGATACGTAAGCGTGGAGGCGGGGTTTGAGGTAGCGGTCACCGAAAACCGGGCGCCGCCGCTGACGGCGGTGGTCTGGGTCGAGGGCGGCGTGGTTATGGTGGGAGCGCCGGTGGCGGTTTGGCCGTCAACCTGCGCGCGGAGGGTGGGGGCGAACGCGGAGAGTGCGGGATCGGTGAAAAACGTGTAACCGGTGTCGGTCTGGAGTTGGGCGGCGGAGGTGACGTATTGTTGCCACGGGTTGCTGCGGACGCCGGCGGTATTGGGAATCTTGATGGCGATCACGCGAGTCGTGGCCGTGATGCGGCTGAGCGCGGTGCCGGCGCCGAGGGGGACGACGACAGCGATTTTCCAAGTGAAGGCCGGGATGGAGACACCACTCGCGATGGTGGAGCCGGCAAATCCACCGGGGCCGGCGATGATGAGGACCTCGTTACCGGTATCCGCGAGCGTGCGACAGTAGGTCTCGAAGCTGGCCCAGACGCCTTGGTTGTTGTCGGGGGCCTGAGGCATCATGTTCGACATGAAGAATACGACGTCGTTGTCGGCGCGGGTGACGGTGCGGTCGCCGGAAGGGCAGAGGTGGCCGCGGTCGTAGCCCGAGCCGCTGTAGTCCGTCGGCAGCACGGGGTAGAAGCCGGTGGGGAGGGTGGTGTCTTGGAAAAAATCAGGAGAGCGACCGCTGGAGCCGACGTCACCGGAGGTGAGATTCCACGCGACCCAGTTGGCCTCGCGGGTGGTGTCGTTGTAGCTAAAGGCGTATTGGGCCCGCTGGATGAGGAAGTTCGTGCGGTTAACGACCGGATTGGTGGCGGCGGCACTCGGATTGCCGGTCTGCATTTGCAGCACCGGGTTGATCGTCGCGAAGGCGGTGACGGCGGACAGGAATAAGGCGACGAGGGCGAGGGCGGAGGAGTAAATTTTCACGGAAAAAAGGGGACGAGGCTGCGGCGACGACGAGACGGGTGTGAGGGACTGCCCAGATCAGATGAATGGGAACGGAGGGTGCGGGCGGGAGAAATGTCACGTCCGGAAATCAACCGTCACGGACACGTGACGCCGGGAGCAGCGGGGTTGGTTTTGCTGAGGATTTGTCGCCGATCGTCCTCGTTCGACGCTTTCCCGCTTGTCGCACGCCGGGTGCGGAGAAAGCTTTGCGCTCCACATGGCAGAATCTCCGCATCTTATCGTCCGGGCGTGGCTCGAATCCCTCACCACGGGCGTGGTTGAGCTGGATCGTGATTGGACTTCGAAGGTGCCTCCGCGTTTTACGCTCGGGGCGCAGTGTCCCTCCCCAGCGGGACTTTCGGCGGACACCGGCCTGATGGCCGCCTGTAGCTACCGTTACTTTGTGAATGGGGTGGGGGAGATGGTGTTTGCGCTCACGCCGGAGCGAGGCTCCGCAATCGATCTGACGCGCGACACGCTCTATGTCGCGGGAGATTTTAATGGCTGGCAGGAGGCGGTCGGCAATGAGTCGTGGCGGTTGCAGCCGGAGGAACTGGATGGCGAGCACGTGTTGATGTGGCGGGGCGCCGCGGCGCGTTTTCTGGAACCGGCGGGACAGCGCTTCAAGTTCGTGACCGGTGAATATCACTGGTTGAGTCTGCCGGATAACGTACCCAACGGAGTGCGCGACCGAGACGGTAATATGAACCGCGTGATCGACCCGGCGCGGACTGGTCGACATCTGTGGCGTTTTTCGTTGGCGCAGCCGCTCGATCTCGCTGAGGCGCTGACGGTGGCGTGGGCGGGGACGAGCGAGGCGACGGCCGAGGTCGGAGTGCCGCTGGTGCCGGGAGTTTTCTTTCACGAATTGAAAACCGACCTGCCGCTCGGGGCGTTGGTGCGGGAGGACGAGACGGTGTTCCGGTTGTTTGCGCCGAGGGCGCGGGGGGTCACCCTTTCTCTGCGCTACGCACTGGGCGAGCAGAGTGAGATCCAAGAATTTCCGTTGGTGCGGCGGCCCGATGCGGATGGTGCGGCGGGTGTGTGGGAAGTCGCGCTCGGGCGCAATCTGCACGGCTGGTTTTACTGGTATGCCGTGGATGGCGTGCTCACCGGGCCGGGGAAATTTGAGCCGAAGATGCGGGTGCTCGATCCCTATGCGCTCGCGACGGTCCATCACGATGGACCGGGCGTGGTGCTCGACCGCGCGTGGGTGGGGCAGGGCGACCGGTCCTTCAAAACACCGGCGTGGCATGACCTAATCATTGCCGAGGCGCACGTGCGGGACCTCGCGACCAATGCCCCGGTGAAGGCGCTGCCCGGGGAACGCTGCGGCTTTACGGGTCTGCGCAAGTGGGTCGAGAGTCCGGATTTTTATCTGCATCATCTCGGGGTGAACTGTGTGGAACTGCAGCCGGTGCAGGCGTGCGACAACGTGGACGTGGAAGACTACCACTGGGGGTACATGACGAACAACTACTTCGCGCCGGAGAGCGGCTACGCGCTGGCGCCGGAAGCCGCATCGGGTGTGCGCGAGTTGCAGGAATTGATTGCGGCGTTTCACCGGCGCGGCATGGCGGTGCTGCTCGATGTCGTTTATAATCACGTCGGCGTGCCGGCGCATCTGATGTTCATCGACCGGCTTTATTATTTTGAACAAGACGCCGCGGGCAACCTCGCCAATTTCAGCGGGTGCGGGAACGATCTACGGGCGCGTTCCGCGATGTCGAAACGCCTGATCATCGACAGCTGCGTTTACCTGATCGAGGCGTTTGGAGTGGACGGATTTCGCTTCGACCTCGCGGAGCTCATCGGCGCGGATGTCTTGCGGGATATCGAGGTGGCGCTGAAGCGCGTGAAGTCCGACGTGATCCTGATCGCGGAGCCGTGGAGTTTTCGCGGGCACATTGCGGGGGCTTTGCGCGACACCGGTTGGGCGTCGTGGAACGATGGTTACCGCGATTTCGTGCGCGACTACGTGCGGGGCGGCGGGACAGCGGAACGCATGGAGTATTTTCTGCGTGGCTCGCCGTGGTATTTTGCCAAGTGGCCGGCGCAGACGGTGAATTACACGGAGTCGCACGACGACCGCGCGTGGATCGACATGATCACCGAAAACGAAAACGCCAACGGCTTCATACCGACGGCCAACGACCGCCGCCGGACGCACCTGATGGCCGCGCTCTTGTTCATGTCGCTCGGCATCCCGATGCTCGCGTCAGGGCAAGATTTTCTCCGCTCCAAGCACGGCGTGAATAACACCTATCTGCGCGGTGATCTGAACGCGCTCGATTACCGGCGGCTCTATCGGCATCTCGGCACACACGCGTATTTCGCCGACTGGATCGCGTTTCGCCGGAGTGGGACGGGGCGGTTGCTGCGACAAGGCGCGATGCCGAGCGAGGGCTTCTTCCGGTTTTTCCGCGCGTCCGGTTCGCCGGCGTTCGCGGTGATCTACAACGCGGACGGCTCGCAGGGCGCGGAGCGTCTGTTGTTTGCAGTCAACCCCACGCTGGGTGACGTGACGATTCCCGTGGGCGCAGGAGTCGCCGGCGCGGTGGCGGGTGCGTGGGAGCAGTTGGCCGACCACGAACGGTTTTTCGCCTCGGAAGGACATGGGGCGAAGCAGCCGGTCGAACCCGAACTATTCGTGCCAGCGCTCGGCTGTGCGCTGTGGTTGAGCGACGAGTGAGCGAGGGCGGGGCGTGGTGGGGGATTCGCGTCATGGACCGACGCTCAACCGAGGCTCAAACGCTAGCCCGTGAAATGCTCACCTGAATACAACCTGAATATAGCCAAGGCAGGAGTCACAGAGGACACGGAGCGCAACCACAGAGGGCACCGAGGAAGACAGCGTGTTTATATTGCGAGGAAACTGGGTTTGCGGGGAGGGGAGGGGTTTAAGGGGAGGGGCATGGTGGGATTCAGCGGTCCCGATGGGCTTGGCGATAGATAGCGAGTAGCAGTGTCAGCGTTTCGGCGGCGGCGGGGCGTCGGCTACAGAAGCCGTCAGGCTGAGGGCGTTCACTGTGATGGCGGTGATTACGGGCGTGGCTGTCACGGTCGCAGCCGTGGCTGAGGTCGGCGGAGTGGGCGGAGTGGGCTGGGGATTATGGGTAATCATAGCGGTGGCCAGCGAGCGCCTCGGCGCTCCCCTGACCACCCAATGTCAACTGCTTGGCTCGATTGGATCATTCCGGGCGTTGCGGCGGCGGAAAATATTAAACGTTAATGCCTTTTTTGCCTTTTCCTGCGGCGAGGCGGTTCCTTGGAAGAAGGCGGCGAAGGCTTCCGGCGCGTTGTGGTCGATGCGTTTTTCGAGCAACTTGTGGTCTAGCGCGTTTACCGCGTAGGCCACCGAGTAGCGTTTATGATAGTTGATTACAGTATAGAGGGTAGCAGTGCCAAAGACATCCCCATCGACCTTCGGTGCGGCTTTTTCCTTAGCTGCTTGTCATGTTGCCTGACCCTTTTTGCCTCTTTTTTCAAACGCCTCGCAAGGTGATTGCAAAATGCAAAGTTTGGCCCTCTTTACTCTTTTTTCTCCCCTTTTTTCGGCTAGTTTTGAGTCTCGAACATGTGGATCGTTCTTTCTAGGGTTTGGGCTCAACGATCTCTCTTGTTCAATTTACGGGGTATGCCCCAGTCAGGCCGTCAAACCACATTCCCATAAAAAATGAGTGACCTTACAATCCCATCCCAAGCCCGTAAGGTGGTAATCATTGGAAGTGGTTTCCACCGGTCGGTGCTCGGTGATCTCCAGCACCCGCTGGCTAATTGGTCGCTGCTCCTGCAGGAGGTCGCGCGCCGGGTCGGCTGCCGGCTGGAGCCATCCGAATGTAAGGAGCCGACGCTGGCCTGGGAAAAGGTCTTGTCGCAATATGTCAGGAAGAAGCGCGGTGAGCTGTCCGTCAGCGAAGCGGAAAAACCGTTGAAGCAGGCGGTGGCGGAAGTGCTCAGGGAAGCTACGGCGGGGAGCCAAGCGGTCTATCGGGCGCACGCCATAACCCGGCAGGTCGAGGCGTTTCTGGCGCGCGGTGGCGGCCACTTGATCTCGCTCAACTTTGATCAGCTATGCTATGACGGATCTAGCGTGCTGAATAATCCGGTCAATCTCCGCAAGGGGGCGGACGGTGTCAGGAAGCCGGACCTGAGGCTCCTCCACGAACGGATCGTGCGTAAGGCGGGGACGTCAGCGCCTTCCATGATCTGGCATCCCCATGGATGTATCCGGCGCTTCGATTCCATCAGGCTCGGCTACCGAGATTACGGTCTGCTCCCGGCTTCGTACTTGCACGCTTTCGCTCAGTTCAAGAGGTGGGAAAGCGAGCGGACTAAGTCTCCCAGGAAGTCAGGTAGGCAAGGCTCGAAGGATTTTCGCCAGCGCTTGCTGGATGCGCTAGAGTCCTTGGATTGCGGTCCAAAAAATGCGAGCGACCGGGCGGCGGATCATTGGGTGACGCGGTTCATGGTGCTCCCGGTGCAGGTGATTGGCGCTGGCATCTCTGAGCATGAATTGGGGCTCCGGTGGCTGTTCGTGCAGCGGCAGCGAAATTTCCAGCGGCATCCGGAAAATGGGCCCCCTATTTTTCACCGGGAGCTTCAGCCCTTTGCAGGACCGTGGATGAGTGACGTAGTTGATCACTCCTCTTGGTCCCAAGCTTGGTATACGGTTTTCGGCCCCCCCGCCTCGCCTGCGCAATAAGGATTTTATCTGGTATGAAATCCGTCCTAATCCGGCCCCTCAGCCGATCCTGGGCTGCCGCCATCTCCAGCGTTATTGTTGGAGCAGGGCTGCCGCACCTCGCGTTCTTGATCGTATTGTGTACGTCCAGTCTCGTTGCGCAGACCGCGCCCGTGATCGCGACCCAACCTGCTGACCAGGTGGCGTCAATTGGGGGCATTGCGAAGTTTTCCGCGTCTGCAAGTGGAACGGGCCCCTTCAGCTACCGCTGGTATCACGAAGGTGCCGAAATCGGCGGAGCGAGTGATTCATCACTGACGATCAACCCCGTGAGACCAACTGATGAAGGAGACTACTTCGTGGAAGTACGCAGTGACGCAACCCAGATCAGCAGTATTGCTGTCGGACAGGGAGTCGCCATGTATGTGCAAGGGGGCAAGCTATGGGCGGCTGGAGATAACACTTACGGCCAGCTTGGTGTAGGTTTCGCCTCGTCGATTCCATCGCCAGTACCCCTGCAGGTGGCTAGCGGAGTGGTCAGCGTGGCTTGTGGGCAGTACCACACGCTCTTCGTGAAAGCTGATGGCACCCTCTGGGCGACGGGCTTCAACAGTTCTGGCCAGCTGGGTGATTGGACGATTACAAACCGAAGCACGCCGGTTAAGGTCGCGAGCGGGGTTTCAAGCGTGGCAACCGGAGAAAGTCACACGCTATTCGTGAAGACCGATGGGACGCTGTGGGCGATGGGCGCAAATGGATCTGGCCGGCTTGGAGATGGTTCGACGACGAACCGGAGTTCGCCGGTGCAGGTTGCCAGTGGGGTAAAGGGAGTGGCCTGCGGGGGGGCGCACACACTGTTCGTGAAGACGAACGGGACACTCTGGGCGACGGGCAGCAACAGCTACGGCCAGCTTGGAGATGGGACGACAACGAACCGCAGCACGCCAGTTCAGGTGGCGAGCGGGGTTTCCAGCGTTTCAGCCGGAGGCTGGTGCACTCTTTTTGTCAAAACAGACGGTACCGTGTGGGCGTCGGGCTACAACGGGCTAGGCCAACTAGGCGATGGCACGATTACAAACCGCAGCACGCCAGTTCCGGTGGCGAGCGGGGTAACGGGAGTGGCCTGCGGGGGGGTGCACACGCTGTTCGTAAAGACGAACGGTACACTCTGGGCGACGGGCTACAACAGCTCAGGCCAACTGGGCGATGGGACGATTATAAACCGCAGCACGCCAGTTCAGGTGGCGAGCGGGGTTGCCAACGCAGCGGGTGGATACCAGAGCACCCTTTTCGTCAAGGCCGACGGCACGCTTTGGGCGATGGGCTCGAACGAATGGGGTCAACTATTTCGTGGATTCAAGACTTTACCGGTGAAGGTCGCGAGGGGCGTTTCAAGCGTGGCAGCCGGAGACAGTCACACGCTATTCGTAAAGACCGATGGGACGCTGTGGGCGTCGGGCTTCAACGGGCAAGGCCAGCTGGGTGATGGGACGATTACAAACCGAAACATGCCGGTTAAGGTCGCGAGCGGGGTTTCAAGCGTGGCAACCGGAGAAAGTCACACGCTATTCGTGAAGACCGATGGGACGCTGTGGGCGATGGGCTACAACGGGCAAGGCCAGCTGGGTGATGGGACGACGACGAACCGGATTTCGCCAGTGCAGGTGGCGAGCGGGGTTTCAAGCGTGGCCTGTGGGCAGGACCACACTCTATTCGTGAAGAGGGATGCCACTCTCTGGGCGACAGGTGACAACATCTACGGCCCGCTTGGAGATGGGACGATGACAAACCGCAGCACGCCAGTTCAGGTGGCGAGCGGGGTTTCCAGCGTTTCAGCCGGAGGCGACTACACTCTTTTTGTCAAAACAGACGGTACCCTGTGGGCGGCCGGTCGGAACGACTGGGGCCAACTGGGCGATGGCACGACTAGAGGAAAGTTTGGTGCCCAAGTGCAGGTGGCGAGCGGTGTGTCTAGTGTGGCAGCTGGACGGGCCCATACTCTCTTAGTAAAAACCGACGGAACGCTTTGGGCGACAGGTGACAACAGCTACGGCCAGCTTGGAAATGGGACGACGACGAACCGGAGTCGGCCGGTGCAGATGGCGAGCGGGGTTTCCAGCGTTTCAGCCGAAGGCGACGGCACTCATTTTATCAAAACAGACGGTACCCTGTGGGCGGCCGGTCAGCACCACTGGGGCCAACTGGGCGATGGCACGACGACGAATCGCGGCACGGCGGTACAGGTTGCATCTGGGGTGGTTAGCGTGTCGGCTTCTATTTTCGTAAAGGCTGACGGAACACTATGGACGAATATAAACGGGCTAGGCGTAGGCGATGGCGTTCCTTCGTCTGGTGGAATCACCTCAACTCCCTTGCGGACGGTTGGCGGGGTCGATTCGGTAATTGCGACTCTGACTCTAATGCCCGCTATAACTTCTCAACCGCAGCCATGGGTAGGCTCGATTGGGCAGTCGGTGAGCTTTTCCGTAGTGGCAACGGGCACGGCACCGCTAGCGTACCAATGGCGCAAATTCGGGGTAAGCATCGCAGGAGCCACAGCCTCGACTCTCGCTCTCTCGGCTGCGGTTGAGGCGGATGCAGGCAACTACGACGTCCTCGTGTCTAATGCCGTGGACAGCGTGACCTCTGAATCCGCCACACTGCGGTTCAGATTCAGGCCTGTGATCAATTGGGCGACGCCGTCGGCGATAAGCCAAGGCACGGCTCTTTCAGGCACGCAGTTGAACGCGACATCAAGCGTACCGGGCACTTTTGTCTACACGCCCGCGGTTGGGTTGGTGCCCGGCGGCGGCAGCCAGTGTCTCTCCGTAAAGTTTACGCCAGATGACACGACTAACTATATCACCGCGACGGAAACTAGGTGGGTCATGGTGGATTACGTGCCGGTGATCACATCCCAGCCGCAATCTCAGTCCGTTGCGGCGGGCCAGAGAGTAAGTTTCGGGATTGTGGCCAGCACCGGAGCTACGGCCGCGGTCGCGGGCGGTTGGTCGCACAGCTTGTACTTGAAGACGGATGGCACGCTTTGGGCGATGGGAGATAACGGTAGCGGTCAGCTCGGTGACGGGACCAAAATCAGCCGCAGCACACCTGTCCAGGTGGCGACCGGGGTGAGCGCCGTCGCTGCGGGCACTCAACATAGCCTGTACCTGAAAACGGACGGTACGCTCTGGGCTGTAGGTAGCTCTACCCATTATTGGTTTGACGTAGGTAGCCATAGTTGGGTCGACGCTAGCAGCGGCACCGCAGTGCAAGTGGCGAGCGGCGTAAGATCCCTGGCGGCGGGTCCAGAGCACAGTTTGTATTTGACGGCGGAGGGCGCTCTTTGGGCGATTGGATACAACACCTATGGCCAACTGGGAGACGGGAGCACCAATTCGCCGAGCCGGCCAGTGCAAGTTGCGGCCGGAGTGAGTTCCGTCGCAACCGGAAGTTATCATACCCTATACGTTAAAACGGACGGCTCGCTTTGGGCGATGGGAAAGAATACCTATGGCCAACTGGGGGATAGAACTACGACGGACCGCCGTACTCCCGTGCAAGTGGCGAGTGGGGTGAGCACGGTTGCAGCGGGTGTCGACAGCAGTTGGTATATAAAGTCTGACGGAACACTTTGGGTGATGGGGCATAATGATTACGGCCAACTCGGTGTCGGACTTTATGCCGTCGTGCCTACTCCCGTGCAGCGAGCTATTGGCGTGGTTGCGGCGGCCGCAGGACAACAACATGGCCTTCACCTTAAGACGGACGGTGAGCTGTGGGCTTCTGGAGAAAACTTGTCGGGACAATTCGGTAATGGGAGCACGTCAATGAGTAATTATCCTGTGAAGGTGGCGGGTGGCGTGAGCGCAGTGGCCGCTGGCTGGAACCACACTCTGTATGTCAAGACGGATGGGACGCTCTGGGTCATGGGCCGCAATGTTGACGGGCAATTGGGGGACGGAGCCTCCCCATCAAGTCGCAGCACCGCCCTGATGCTGGCAGGTGGGTCCCTCCCGCTGAGTTACCGGTGGTCCAAGGATGGGATCCCGATCTCCGGGGCGACTGGAGCGACGCTGACGTTGAGCAGTGCGCTGCCGGCTGACGCGGGAAATTACACGGTGTCTCTAGATACCAGTAGGGGCACCGCGATCTCGAGCCCGGCCACCCTGCGGTTTCTGCAATCAATCACGTTCGGCGCGCTGTCGTCCAAGGGGTTCGGCGACTCCGTCTTTTCCCCGGACGCCACGGCGAGTTCGGGCCTCGCCGTCAGCTATGCGAGCTCCAATCCCGCGGTAGCCAACGTCAGCGGCGTCACGGTGACCATCGTGGGCGCGGGCACGGCGACCATCACCGCGAGCCAGGCGGGCAACGGCACCTACGCTGCGGCGACGGAGGTGCAGCAAACGCTCGTGGTCGGAAGGGCGAGCCAGTCGATCACGTTCGGAATGCTTGCGACCAAGGCCTATGGGGACGCGCCCTTCAGCCTCACCACGACGGCGAGCTCGGGCCTGCCGGTGAGCTATGCCAGCTCCAACCCGGCAGTCGCGACCGTAAATGGCAACACTGTGACAATTGTTGGCTTAGGCTCGACAACGATCACCGCGAGCCAAGTGGGGAACTCGAACTACAATCCCGCGACGAACGTAAACCAAACCCTGAACGTGGTTTTGTCGCCTTCGATCACGACGCAGCCGGTGGCGCGTCTCGCCGGAACAGGCACGGGAACAATGTTTGCGGTGGTGGCGAACGGCACCGCCGCGCTGAGTTATCAGTGGAAGAAGAACGGCACCACGCTCGCTGATGGCGGAACAATATCGGGTGCCACCACCGCAACCCTGTCGTTGTCGAATCTCACTACGGGTGACGTTGGCAACTATACCGTGGTGGTGGCAAACGCGGGTGGTACGGCGACGTCGAACGCCGCCACGCTGACGGTGGTGGACGCGCAGGCGACGCACGCGGTCGTCGGTTCGGGTTACATTGCCGGCGGTACGGTGACCTTGACGCAGACCCTAACCTTTTCGGGTAGTTGCTCGGGCCTGCGCTGGCAGATTCTGTTGCCGACGGGCTGGAGCTATGCCTCTGGTGGCGGCAGTCAGGGCGACGTAAAGCCCTCCGCTGGGGCGACGAGCCTGCTGGAGTGGGCGTGGACCAGCGTGCCCGTAAGTCCGATCACGTTTACCGTCACACTCAACGTGCCCGTGGGCGAGACCGGGGACCGCAACGTGACGGCCTTGTCCGTTTTCCGGGTGAGCGCCGGGGCGGCGAACCTGCTTGTGACGCCGGATCCCTTGGCGGTGTCGCAGGTGACGACGCACAGTGCGGACGCGGATCGCAACTTCCGCATCAGCCTCGTCGAGCTGACGCGCGTGATCCAAATCTACAATACGCGCAACGGCACCAACCGCACGGGGTGCTACGCCGTGCAGGCGGGGACGGAAGACGGCTTTGGCGTGGACGCGGCCCGTGCTGCTTCAGCTACCGTCACGCTGGGCGCGTACCACAGCGCGGACTCAGATCACAACGGCAAGATCAGCCTCTTCGAACTCACTCGGGTGATTGAGCTATATAAGGTTCTTCGCTGATTCCGGTGGGTAAGGGCAAAATCCGAGGTAAGGTGGCGGGATGACACCTGAGCAATTATTCCACGAACTTTTGGGGTTGGGCCAGCAGTGGCGCGTGACGCGGTGCGAGTATGCACCGAAGGACGGCACCGCGCGTGGCGAGCTGGATGGCGTGGTGCGGCTGTGGGTCGAAGAGACGGAGAGATTGTGGTCCGGCGAGAGTGTCGCGGCCGGCC
>CAMCHO010000011.1 GCA_945874455.1 Opitutus sp. GAS368
TAGATCGTCGCCGCGTAATCCTCGATCGTGTAAGCCATCGAACTCGTGATGTAGCCGCCGTCGCGATCCGTCGAGCCGACGAGTTGCCCTCCCGGCACGCCTGCCCCGGCGAAGGCGAAACTAAACGCGTGCGTCCAGTGATCGCGCCCCTGCCGGTCGTTGATCTTCGGCGTGCGGCCAAACTCGGTGACGAAACACACCAGCGTTTCCTTGAGCAGTCCGCGTTGGTCCATGTCCTCGACCAGCGCCGCTAAGGCTTGGTCGGTCGAGCCCATCATCGGCCAGGTGCCGATGCCCCAGCGCCCGGCACCCGCCCCGCCGCCGGGGATATTTGTGTGGCTGGTCGAGTAGATCGCGTCGTGGTGATCCCAGTTCATGTTGGTGCCGCCATCGTAGGATCTTTCGACGCCATCGACCCACGATTGCCGCGGCTCGCGCACGTCCACGGTCACGAAGCGCACGCCAGCCTCGATGAGTTTTCGCCCTAGAAGGTAGCACTGGCCGCGGTGGCCTTTGCCATAGCTGGCGCGCATCCGCTCCGACTCGCCCTCCAGATCGAAGGCCTCGCGGGTCTTCGGATTCGTCAGCATATTCTCCGCTTGCTGGAGCAGCGCGTGCATCGCCGCCACGTCTTTCACGCTGCCGCCGTGCGCGAAACCGACATCAAGGTTGCTCAATAAATCGCGCCGCCGCTGGAAACGCTCCGGCGCGATGTCCGCCATCAGACCGAGATTGGGCACGCGCCACTTCGGGTCGGCGAGATTGCCGCCCGTTTTGAACACTGCATAGCCCGGCGGCATAAACCCGACGCGGGACTCCTTCGCCTGCTCGCTGGTGCCAGGCACGAGGATGTTGCTCGGCAGAAACTCGGAACGCGTTCCCATGATGGAGGCGACGACGGAGCTTATATCAGGCATGTCCACCGCCCCGCCGGGGGCCTCGCCCGAAAAAATGTATTGCGAACCCTTCGGGTGCGAGTCGCCGATCCCCGGCGTCGGCTGCGTCATGCAGCGGACGACGCTCAGCTTGTCTGCCACTTTCGCCGTGCGACTCAGCAGCTCGGTAAACTGCATCCCCGGCACCACGGTCGAAATCGTCTTGAACGGACTGCGGTGCTCCGTGGTCGCGTCCGGCTTCGGATCGAAGGTGTCTATGTGCGACACGCCGCCTTGCTCGAAAATCACCAAGACCTGCTTCGCATGCCCTTTCCGCCCGGAACTGGTCGCCGCTCGCGCGGATGGCAAACTCCCAAAGCCCGCCACATGCGCGAGGCCACCGAGCCCGAGGCCGATGAAACTGCGGCGTCTCAGGAGGGGCATGTGAATATCCATGGAAGGTAGGTGAGACGTATGGCTAGCCAGGAGGATTCCCCGAAACATCGCCCGCTGGACAATCCAAGTAAACAGACCTTTCGCCCGCTGAACAGTCCAGGCCAACAGAAACCGACCGTCCGACGCGGCCACGTCGACAGCCTAGCACGAATTTTTCATAATAAAGAATATTTCCGTGATAAGGGTTTTTGACACTGGGCCCTGAGACCAAACGCGGTCGTTGATGCAGAATTTACGCGGTAACAGACGGCCCGGATAGACGGAGAGCCGGCGCTCGCCGTCCCGTGGCAGGAATTTGTCGAAAGGCGGGACGTCGGCAAGCGACGGCCCGCCAATCTGCCGTATAGTTACGGTTATTACAATCGACTCGTCCGTTTCGGATTTTGGGGATGTCCCTGGGCGGACGGTCAGAGTGTCCTGCGGACAGGCGACCGACAATGAACCTAAAAAGCTGTCTGAAGAGTTCGCTTGCGCCCGCTGTGAGATGGAGAACGGGCTCAAAATCGGTGTTCATTTATATTACGGCCTGCGCGCTCCCTGCTCCCTGACGGGGCCTTTTTTCGGAGTGCTTGAACGCCTTTGTTGCCTCCACCGTCCCTCTGGGCGGATCCGGGCGGAGCGACCTTTCCCACGTGGGTTTGCTCTAACTGCCCCACTGAAGTCCTCTGGCTCTTCACGGCGCACTGAGCAATAAGGGGTGAGAATGAATCCGCCCTGAAGCCCGTCAGCGGTGATTCCGTGATTGCGGGTTGCCAACGCGCTCTGGCTTGGTGAATTTGGACGCCAATTTTATGGAAGAAACCCACGATCCCCTCGTCATCCCCGGTTGGGTTTGGTTCATGGTTGTGATGTTCGTCGTTGGCGTAATCGTCGCACTAGTGGTTAAGCGCGACCGACGTAGCAGTCGCAGCAGTCGCAGCAGGCGTAGCAGTCGCCGTGGCCACCACCGCAGCCGGCACGAGTCCTCTGCCCACCACCAACGCCGACGCAAGGACGCGCCGTTCGACAAACTTTAGACGCTCACAGGATGTTCGCCTTTAGTACCGGCCGCCCAAGGATCTGTCGTTAATCGACTCGGGCCTTTTCCATTGACCGCCCCCGCCGCCCGCTGAGACGGTCCTAGTCTCTATTTATGCTTAAAGCTGGTATCGTCGGCCTGCCCAACGTGGGTAAATCCACTCTCTTCAACGCCCTCACTCGCTCCCGCAAGGCCGAGGCTGCGAACTATCCTTTTTGCACCATCGACCCCAACGTCGGCGTCGTCGTCGTTCCCGACGAGCGCGCCTACGTTCTCCAAACCATCGCGAAAACGAAGGTCGTCGTCCCCGCCGCCATTGAATTTGTAGATATCGCGGGGCTAGTCGCCGGTGCCAGCAAGGGCGAAGGACTCGGCAACCAGTTCCTCGCCACCATCCGCGAGGTTGACGCCATCGTCCAAGTCGTCCGCTGCTTCGAGGACAACGACATCATTCACACCATGGGCGGCGTGGATCCCGTTCGCGATATCGAGGTCATCACCACTGAGCTCATCCTCGCCGACCTCGACGCTGTCACCAAGCGGATCGACAAAACGCAGAAGAAGGCAAAGTCCGGCGACAAAGAAGCCATCATCGAAATCGCGCTCCTCGAAAAACTCGCGCCCCACCTCAACGGCGGCAAGACCGCCAACACCCTCTCGGCCACCCCGGAGGAAATTGCGCTGATGAAGCTCTTCCAGCTCCTCACCGCGAAGCCCGTGCTCTTCGCCTGCAACGTCGCCGAATCCGACCTCGCCACCGCCGAACAAAATCCTTTTGTCCAAAAAGTAGCCGAGTTCGTCCGCACCCACCACGACGCCGCCTACGTGCCCATCAGCGCCAAGATCGAGAGCGAGCTCATCGATCTCCCAGCGGACGAAGCCAAAGCCTTCCTCAAGGATCTCGGGGTCGACGACTCCGGCGTGTCCTCCCTCATCAAAGGCACCTACGGCCTCCTCGGCCTGATGACCTATTTTACTGCGGGCGAAAAAGAGGTTCGCGCATGGACCATCAAGAAGGGCTGGAAAGCCCCCCAAGCCGCAGGCGTCATCCACACCGATTTTGAAAAGGGCTTCATCAAAGCCGAAATCGTTTCCTACGATGACCTCACGCGCCTCGGTAGTGTCGCCGCCGCGCGCGATGCCGGGAAATACCGCCTTGAGGGCAAGGAATACGTGTTCGCCGACGGCGACGTCGCGCTGTTCCGTTTCAATAACTGAGCGGCGTTCTCTGGCCCACTCCGTTTGATCGCGAGCGCACACCTTGGGGATTGCGGCCGACTGCATGATTGCCTCCGTCGACTGCGTTCCCTTGGTATTTCCAAGATGTCGCGCCGCACCAACCTCTTCGTTCTCGCACTCTTGAGCGCGACTCCAGCCGGCGCACATCCCGAGATTCAAGATGCACTCGACCGCCTCACGACGGCTCTCGCTACGACTCCAAACGAGGCTTCGCTCTACCTCGAACGTGGCGAACTTTACGCTCGGCACGAAGATTGGCCGTCCGCCGAGGCCAACTACCTGCGCGCCGCCGAACTCGCCCCTCGCTTGCCGCGCCTCGCCCTTGCGCGCGGATCGCTGTCCCTCGCGCGCGGGCAAGTCTCCGCAGCCCGCGCCTTCCTCGACCAAGCCATCGCCCTCGCCCCGTCTGATCCCACCGCGTTGATCCTTCGCGCCCGCGCGCTGGCCCGACTCGGCCTGACCCCGGACGCCCTGACCGACTACACGCAAGCGTTCGCTCTACTCGCCACACCCTCCCCCGAACTCTACCTCGAGCGCGCGGCACTCTTCGCCTCTCCAGCCGATGCCTTGCGCTCCCTCGCCGACGCCTTCGTCCGCCTTGGCCCCGTGATGTCGCTCCAGCTCCGCGCGCTCGATTTGGAAGTTGCACTGCGTCGCTTCGACGATGCCCTCGCTCGCGTGGATCTCCTGACTTCCGCCAGCGAACGTCGCGAGCTCTGGCTCAAGCGCCGTGGCGACATTCTCGTCTCGGCCGGCCGCCATGCCGAAGCCCGCGCCGCCTACGTGGCCGCCCAAACGGCGATTGCCGCCCTGCCCGCTTGGCTCGTGGCTTCACCCGACACGGTGCGACTTTCGACCGAGCTCACTCGTCTCGCTACCACCACACCCTGAATCCCGGCTCGCTCGCTCGCTTTCGGTAAAAATCCCCCGCTTGCTTTCCCTCTCACCTATGCCTCCGTATCACCACCTCCGTTACATCGTGGCCGTCACAATCGCACTTTCCGCGATTTTCAGCCTCCCAGCAGCCACGGCTATTATCCGCGGGCCTTACCTCCAATCGGCGACCCCTACCAGCATGGTCGTCCGTTGGCGCACCGATAATACCGAGCCCTCCATCGTCCGCTACGGCCTCACTCGCACCGAACTCACGACGACCGTCAAAGCCGAGGGGATTACCACCGAGCACTTCGTTCACCTCGGTAACCTAAAACCAAATACCCGCTACTATTACACCATGGGCGCTGAGCCAGTCGCTAAGCCCGCAGCAGTCGGCACGAAAAAAGCCGGCGGCACCCCAGCCGCCGCCGAAGCGGAAGACGGTCCCGGCCGGGCACCGACGAGCTCATTCGTGACCCCACCCGAATCTGGCTTCTCCCAGCCGACGCGCGTGTGGGTCCTCGGCGACCCTGGCACCAAAGGCGACACCCAGCGAGCCGTCCGCGACCAGTATTACAAATTCACCGACAAACGCGCCACCGACCTCTGGCTCCTGCTCGGTGACAACGCCTACCCCGACGGCACCGACACCGACTATCAAAAAGCCATTTTCGAGATGTATCCCGAGACCCTGCGCACCGTTCCGGTCTGGTCCTGCCTCGGCAATCACGACGGAAAATCCGCGAACTCGATCACGCAATCCGGCGTTTACTACAACGCATTCACCTTTCCCACCCGCGGCGAAGCCGGTGGCGTCGCCTCCGGCACCGAGGCCTACTACTCGTTCGACTACGCGAATACCCACTTCATTGCCCTGGATTCGCACGACTCAGATCGCTCGCTGGGTGGGGCGATGATGACGTGGCTCAAGGCCGACCTTGCCGCCACGAAACGCGACTGGATCGTCGCATTCTTCCACCACCCCACGTATACAAAAGGCACGCACGATTCCGACAAGGACAGTGACAGTGCCGGCCGCATGAATGACATGCGCCAGAATTTCCTTCCCGTCCTCGAAGCCGGCGGCGTCGACCTCATCTTGACCGGTCACTCCCACGTTTACGAACGCTCGTTCCTCCTCGACGGCCACTACGGAAAATCCACCACCTTCAACGCGGCCACGATGGTGAAACAGAAAGGCGAAGTACGGGCCGACGGCGTCGTCGTTTACCGCAAGCCCCGGGCCCGCACCGCTCACTTTGGGGACATCAACGTCGTCACCGGCAGTGCTGGCCATGCCGGCAGCAAGACCAAGCCCCCTGCCCTCAACCACCCCGCCTTCTACATCTCCCTCAACGAAGCCGGGTCCTCGGTCCTCGACATTGACGGGCTCAACCTGACCCTCACTTTTCTGAACGACAAAGGCGAACAGCGCGACCGGTTCGCCATCATCAAAGAGTAGCGTCACCGGCGTGGGCTGGGGCCGTTGCGCAGTGTGCGGCCTTGTTATTTCCAGCCGCGCACCCAGCCGCTCTTTCGACCTGCTCACTCGATCTCCGCAGTGCGCCGGTTAACTCCGCCCTTGAGCCCGCTCGTTCATCTGCCGCTCGTGCATCACGTGGTTGCGTGCTCCCGCCAAAACTTCCCATCATCTCTGCGCTCATGAGTGAAACGCCTCCCGATCTTTCCGCCACTGCTGCTCCCACGCAGTCCCTCGATTCGACCATTTTGCACGTCCTGATGGACACGATCCCTGACCGGATTTATTTCAAGGATCTGCAGAGCCGTTTCGTGCGTAACAACCTTGCCCAAGCTCGCTCCCTCGGAGCCGCCAGCCCGGAAGACTGTGTGGGTAAAACCGACTACGACTACTTCTCCCGCGAACACGCCGACCAAGCCTTCATAGACGAACAGGTCATTATCCGCACGGGTCGCCCGATCATCGCCAAAGTCGAACACACCACCATGCGCGATGGCACCCGTACTTGGGTTTCCACCACAAAAATGCCGTGGCGCGACCACACCGGTCGCATCATCGGAACGTTCGGCCTTACCCGCAACGTCACCGCCACCAAGCTGGCGGAAGAAAAACTCACCGAGGAACGCAATCTCCTCCGCATTATCATCGATCACCTCCCCAGTCGCATTTTCGTCAAGGACCTCGCTTCGCACTACGTCCTCAACAACCGCGCCCACCTCGACATCCTCCAAGTCGAACACCAAGAGGAAGCCCGCGGCCGCACCACGCTCGATTTTTTCCCGGGTGAACGCGGCCAACAGGCCATGGAAGACGACCGGCGCGTGCTCGACACCGGCACCCCGGTCCTCAATCAGGAAAAATCCGATTTCGGTGCCCAAGGGCAGGTCCACTGGTCGTTGACGACCAAAGTTCCGTATCGCGACATCCGCGAAAATATCATCGGCCTCGTCGGTATCAGCCACGACATCACCGAACGCATGCGGATGGAGCAGGAACTGCGGCAGCGGACCGAGGAAATGGAAACCGATGTGCGGATGGCCCGCCAGATTCAGGAGGCGTTTTTTTCGCAACCTTACCCCGTGTTTCCACGGGGCGTCGCCCCCGCCGAGAGTACGCTCCGTTTCGCGCATCGCTACGTGCCCGCATCGACCCTCAGCGGAGATTTCTTCGACATCGTCCGACTCTCTGATACACGTTGCGGCATCCTCGTATGCGACGTCATGGGCCATGGCGTCCGCGCGGGTTTGTTGACCGCACTGATCCGCGGCATCGTAGAGGAAGTGGGCCCCCATGCGCGTGACGCCGCCCAGGTCCTAGGCGAGATCAACCGGAGCCTCATGCCCATCGTACACCAGACGGGTCAGCCCGTCTTCGCCACCGCTTTCTACGCCGTGATCGATACCACGGCGCGCACGCTCTCCTACGGGAACGCTGGCCATCCACCTCCCCTTATTCTCCGGGCTGCCACCGGTGTCGTGGATCAACTTTCCCTGTCCGATCCCGAGCCCGCCACCGGCCTCATCGAGGATTTTTTCTACACCAACTACGAATGCGTCTTTGCGCCCGGCGATGTGTTCCTCGGCTACACCGACGGCCTCTTCGAAGCCGGCAATGCGAGCGGTCAGCAGTTTGGCGAGGCCCGCCTGCGCGCTTTCCTCACCCAACACCGTGGCACCTCGGGCCCTGCCCTCTTGCAAGGTCTCGTCAACGAGATCGTGGCCTTCACCGGGCACCCCCAGTTCGACGACGACATCTGCGCTCTCGCCGTGGAGTCAACCGGCCCGCGTTAGCTCAGTGGGTCTCACCGCCCGCTCGACGAATGTCGCGGCGGGTGGCCAGCGAAATAGCCACCACCCCAGTGATCGCGGCGATCATCGTACCGAGGGGGAGACTCGGTTGCCCGCGTTTCGCTTGCTGAGGAAGAAAAGGCACGTGCACGAATCCGCCGCGGATTCCTTTGCTGCGCACGAGTGCGTGCATCAGACGATAGAAAACGTGGTTGCACACAAACGTTCCGGCCGTCGGCGATACCGCCGAGGGGATCCCTTGCGCGGTTAGCCCAGCAACGATGGCCTTGATCGGTAGCGTGGACCAATACGCCGCCGGACCGCCGCGCAAGATCGGCACATCCACTGGTCTAACGCCGGCATTGTCCGGGATCAGCGCGTCGTCGACGTTGATCGCCACTCTTTCCGGCGTGATCGCCGAACGACCGCCCGCCTGCCCCACACACACGACTAACTCCGGCCGCACCACCCGCAACCACCGTAGCAGCTCCTCCGCACTCGTGCCGAACACACACGGCAAGACCGCGCCAACCACTGGTCGGCCTTCGATTATTTTTCCATCCAGCGCGCGCGCAATCTCCGCCGACGGGTTGCTCGTCTCCCCGCCGAACGCCTCAAACCCGGTGATCAACACCATCCTGCGTTTTTTATCCGTGTTCATCCGTCGGCTACGTAGTTAAAAATCTATGACTTCAATAAACGCAGCCATACATCACCCCTATATTAAAAAGCCAGATCGCTCCCGCAAACGGCGCCTGCGCTTTGATCACCGCATAGTGGTCTTTCAGCTCCAGTAGCCTTGCGGGCACGATATTAAAATTAGCCGCCATCGGCGTGACCAGCGTCCCGCAGTACCCGCTCAGCATCCCGAGTGCACCCATCACCGCCGGATCCCCTCCGTGGGCCTGCACGATAAACGGCAATCCCACTCCCAGCGTCATCACGGGAAATGCGGCGAACGCGTTCCCCAACAAAACAGTAAACAGTACCATACCTCCGCCATACGCGACCACCGCCACCAACGGAAACTGCACCGGCAACGCCGTCGCCACGAGCCCCGCAATGACACCCCCCACGCCCGCTTTTGCCATGATGCCACCGAGAGCCGCCAACATCGCGGGTAAAATCAGCGACCAGCTGAGCAATTGCAGTAGCCTCCCGCCCTCGCGCGCTGCGGCCAGCGGGCGTTCACCCGTCGTCCGCAGCGCCGTAGCCAAGCCGATGATACAACCCAGCCCGAGTGCGATTTGGGCCACCTGCTTCGGATTGACCAGCGAGACATCGCCGAATTTCACCCAGTCCAATCCCGCACCGCCCACGATCGCTACGACTGGCACCCATAGCACGGGCCACAGGAGCCGGTTGCCGAGCACCTCCGCACGTTTCGTCAACTCCGCAGAATCTCCCCGCGCAAACTGCGGGGCACCCACCCGCTTGGTCGCGACCAAGCTCGTGAGCCCGAGCACGGCATAGCCCACCGCAATGGGCGGGAGCCACTTGCCCAAGCCGACCGCAACCGCTAGCAACAACCAAAAAACAGCCGAGCCCCATCGCTGCGGATGCGTCGCATCCCACGCGATCAACGCGCCCACCGCCGCCAAGACGACGCCACACCCCACGAGAAACAGATCGAGCGTCAGCAACGTCACGGCGCACGCTCCTTCGCTGCCGCCGCCGCTTTTTTCAATCGCGCATCGAGTCGCCGATACCGCCACCACCCCACGAGCACCACCCACAGGGCCGTCGGGAGACTCCAGAGCTTGAGGTCACTCAGGGCTACAGCGACACCCGCATTGTCAAAAAACGCCTTGATCAGCAGCAATGCGCCAATCGCAACAAAGATATCGTCCGAGAAAAAGTTCCCCACGTTCTCCGCCGCCGCCGCGTGCGCCCGGATCTCGTCGCGCGATTGCCGGCTCGGCGTTCCGGGCCGCACCAACGCCGCACCTTCGGCCATCGGTGCAATCAACGGACGGACCATGGCGGCATGATTGCCGATGCTCAGCCCAAACATGCTCGTGAAGCCCCGGAGCAGCTGATAGCCCCAAAGCACCCGCCCGGCCGTCGCCGCAGTGGCTCGCTGAATCAGCATCGCCACCCGCTCCTGCAGACCGTGCCGCTCCAATACGCCGACGATCGGCACCATCAAAATGATCGGCAACATGAGAGCCCGATTGTCGGTGAAAAACTGACCGATCATCGCCACGACTTCGTTGAACGAAAAGCCCGCCGCCACTCCCGTCGTGAGCCCGCCGGCCACGACGACTAGCAGCGGATTTGCCCGTAACGCAAAACCGACTACAACAACCAACATGCCGAGTAACGTGATCATACACCAAACGCTCTGATTTCGATTCCCGATTGCCGCAACTCAACGTGCAAACGTCGCGCCAATGCCGCCGCGTGCGCCCCGTCGCCATGCAGGCAGATCGTATCCGCTCCCGCCCGCACCATCCGCAGCGCCTGCGCAATCGCTACCGCTTCATCCGTAATGACCGCTCCCGCTTCAGCTCGCGGCGTCAGCGCGCCATCCGCGCGATAAGTGCGGTCCGCAAATACTTCCTCGGCGACCCGCAGCCCGAAACGTCGCCCCGCCCGCACCAGTTCACTGCCCCGTAACGCGAAGAGCACCAAGCGCGCATCGACCGCGTGGACCGCTCCCGCCACGGCCTCTGCGATGACCGCGTCTCGCGCCGCCAGATTATAGAGCGCACCATGTGGCTTCACGTGCACCACGGTGCCGATCTGTTGCAACGCCCGCACCTGCCGCTCCACGAGCGCCCTCACCTCGGTGGCCGCGAGGGCCCATTCCCGCCGCCCGAAATTTTCCCGATCTGCAAATCCCGGATGCGCGCCGATCGCCACGCCGTGTTGGCGCGCGAGCGCCACGGTCGCCTCCATCGTCGCCTCATCACCCGCATGCGCTCCGCAGGCGATGTTCGCCGACGTGATGACCGCCATCAGTTCGGCATCGTGCCCCGCGCCTTCGCCGAGATCGCAATTAAGATCAACGCGGAACGACATAGTCAGACCATCTTTTGGGCCAGGCCCTCTCGCAGCAAGGCCAGGGCTCTCGCGCGGTCGAGAATAAGTTGATGCGCCGCTTGAAGCGTTACTTCCCGAAAACGCAGCGTATCGCCCGGTTTGAGCTGCGCGACGAGCGGCAGATCCACGCTGATGACGTGAGCGATTTGCGGATACCCGCCAATGGTCTGGGCATCCGCCATTAATACGATCGGTTGTCCGTCTGGGGGCACCTGCACGGTCCCCGGCGCGACGGTCGCGGAAACGAGTTCTCGCGCGTCACGACGGACCATCTCCGGTCCGATCAGACGCACGCCCATGCGGTCCGACTTCGACGTCACCTTGAAGCCCACCGTGGTCAGCGGGCCGTCAAACTCGCCCGCCTGCGCGCCGCGGACGATTCGCACCGTCGGTGCGGACGAGTAGGACGGTAAAATGCGTTCAGCGATCTGCCAGCGACCCACCATCTGCCGGGAGACCGCGGCGGCGCGCAGCTCATCGCCGTCGCGCAGCGCGCGGCCCTCCAGTCCACCCAGCGCCGCTCGCAAATACGTGCCCCGCCCACCCAACACGACGGGGACATCGAGCCCCCCGGCGACCGCCAGATAACCGCGACAGCCCGTCCGCGCAGCGCCGAATTTCACGCGCTCACCCCCGCGCACGCGCACCGGTTGCCACCTGGGCACGCCACCGAAATCCCCGCCGCCCATCGCAATCATGGTGTCGGCGGTGAAGACGAGTTCCGGACCCGTCAGGGTAAATTCCAGCGCCGCCGCGTCCTCCGCGTTGCCCACCAATAAATTTACCACGCGCAGCGCCATCGCATCCATCGCTCCGCCAAGTGGCACACCCGCTGCACGATGGCCGCGCCGCCCGAGATCCTGCACCGTCGTGAGCATCCCGGACCGAATAACCGTTATCGCCATGCTGCAAACTCCTCCACGTTGATCGCGCGAAACGTCACCCGATCCCCCGCCCGCAGGAGCGCAGGCTCCTGGCTTCCTGCGTCGAAGAGTCGCAACGGCGTGCGCCCAATGAGATTCCAACCGCCCGGCGTCATCAGCGGATAGACCCCCGTCTGCGCGCCACCGATTCCCACTGTCCCCGCCGGCACAATCGTGCGGGGCGTCGGCCTTCGCGGCGTGTGAATTTTCGCAGGCAGACCACCGAGATAAGCAAAGCCGGGCGCAAATCCGATCGCCTGCACGAGGTAGTCACCTCCGGCGTGCAGGACCACGACTTCCTCCGAACTGAGCCCCGCCTGTGCGGCCACGTCGGCGAGGTCCGGCCCTCCCTCGCCACCATAGCATACCGGAATTTCCATCACCTTCGCTTCCCTCCTCAAGTCGGCCGTCTCCACACGTTCCGCCCGCGTCTCGATCTCCCGGCACAGCCGCTCATACCCACCGACCTGAGCGAGTTCGTAAAACACGGTCACGCTCGCAAACGCTGGCACGACATCGACCACACCCGCAGGTCGATCGCGCTCGAGCGCCTCAGCCAAAGCCCGTGCTCGCCGAAGCCCGGTCTCGTCGAGGCCGGAGCCGAGCGCGACAACAACGGCGGAATCGCCGAGGGGTGTGAGCCTCATTCCGTCACTATTTGCATGCCGCGGTGCGCCGCAAAATAAAAAGCTCAATCCTGTGATCTAGAATCCACCAGTTTGGGTTGCTGTCGGGCACCAAACGCGAAACTTTAATTTACTCATGCGATGCACAATCCTTCCCCTCGCCGTCACGGCTGCGGTGTGTTTTAGCGCCAGTGGCTGCCGCGATCCTGAGGTCACCACGTACCGCGTCTCCAAAGAAACTCCACCCGCCGCCAGCGCAGCGGCGAAGGTCCCTGCGGCCGCCGGCCCCACCACCATGGCCAACACCACTGTCCCCACGGCCGACGGCGAGAGCCTGACGTGGACCGCTCCAGCCCACTGGCAAGCAAAGCCTGCCACTGCCATGCGCAAGGGCAGCTACGCAGTCCCTACCGACGGAGGCCCGCCCGCTGACTTGTCGATCACGGCCTTCCCCGGCGATGTCGGAGGCGAACCCGCCAACATCAATCGCTGGCGCGGACAAATCCAACTCGCCCCCGCCAGCGACGCCGATCTCGCCACCGCCATCACCCGCTTCGAAAACAGCGGACTCACATTCGCCGTCGTCGACTTTGAAAACGCCCAACAGCGCGTCCTCGGTGCCATCATCCCGTTCCGTGGGAGCACGTGGTTCGTCAAGCTCACGGGCCCAGCCACTGAGCTCACCAAAGAAAAGCCGGCCTTTCTTGCGTTCCTGAAAACAGTGAAGCCCCCCTCTACGCCATGAATCCTCTCGTTCGTTCCGTCCGCGATTTTTGCGTTTCGCTCAGACTCACCGTCATTCTCCTCGCGCTCTCGCTCATCCTCGTCTTCGCGTCGACGCTCGCGCAGGTCGACCTCGGCATCTATGCCGTTCAGGAAGAATTTTATCGTTCGTTCGTCGCGATCTGGCAGGTCGGCGGCATTTTTATTCCCCTCCCCGGCGGCTACCTCGTCGGCGGCCTGCTCCTCATCAACCTCCTTTCGGCGCACATCTACCGGCTCAAACTGGAGTGGCGTAAAGCCGGCATCCAGCTCACGCACTCCGGTCTGATCGTGCTCTTGCTCGGCGAACTGTTCACGGGGCTCTGGCAGGAAGATTTTCAGATGACGATCTCCGAGGGTGAGACGAAAAATTATTCCGAAAGCTTTCGCCTCTACGAACTCGCCATCATCGACACGACGGACCCGAAGATGGATGAGGTCGTGGCGATCCCCGATGCCAAGCTCGCCGGGGCCGCCCTCGTCCAACACCCGAAACTGCCGTTCCGCGTGGCGACCAAAGCCTACTACCCCAATACCACCCTCGCCCGCCGCGATGCGGCCGCACTTTCGCCCGCTGCCGCCGCCGTGCCGGTCGCGACGCGGGGCGTCGGCAGCAGTGTCGCCGTGACGCCACTCCCGCTCACCTACAAGATGAATGAAATGAACGTGCCTTCCGCGGTCGTGGAACTCATCGGTGACGAGGGCTCACTCGGCTCTTGGCTCGTCTCGCCCCATCTCGGTGCGCCGCAAACCTTGTCTCACGCCGGCCGCACGTGGCGATTGGAGCTGCGCATCGCCCGCGCTTACAAACCGTTTTCCCTGCAGCTGCTCAAGGTGACGCACGACATCTACGTCGGAACCGATCTCCCCAAGAATTTCTCCAGTCGGATCAAGCTCACTACCCCGGACGGTCGCGACGACCGGGAAGTCCTCATCTACATGAACAACCCTCTGCGCTACGGCGGCTACACGTTTTTCCAATATCAGATGGATAGCTCGCGGGGTCAGACCGGCCTGCAGGTCGTGCGCAATCCCAGCTGGCTGCTACCCTACATCGCCTGCATCATGATGACCTTCGGCCTCCTCTTTCAATTTGGCCTGAGCCTCCGCGCCTTCATCGCAAAACGCCGCACCACCGCCAAATCCGTCGTCGTATGAAAAAACACCTTCCGCTCCTCTTCCTGCTGCTCGGCCTCGCGCTCGTCGCTCGCTCCCTCCTGCCCGAGCCCAATAAAACCGACTTCGACCTCGCCGCTTTCGGTCGCCTCCCCGTCGTCGTCAACGGGCGCGTCAAGCCCGTGGATACCGTCGCCCGCACCGCACTCGTCGTCCTTCAAAGCAGCCAGAGCATCGCCGCTCCCGACGAGACCAAGCTCACCCCTAACGAGTGGTTGCTGGACGTCCTCTTTCGCAGCTCACGCGCCGACGCCTACCAACACTTCGAAATCAACCACCCCGACCTCCTCGCGATTTTCAGCCTCACGCCCGCGGAAGGTCGCGCCAAACGTCGCTTCTCGTTTCGCCAGCTCGAACCCAAAATCGACGAACTCCAGCGCCAAGCCCGCCTCGCCGAGCCCGTCGAAGTCGCGATCCGCACACCGTTCCAAAAGGCCGTCGCCCAACTCTACGCCAATCTCGGCCTCTACATCCGTCTCAAGGCCAGCTTGGTCGCTCCCGATCACCAAGATTTCCTCGGCGAGCTGCTGACGTATCAGAAAAATGTTACCGCAGGTGTCGCCGCAGTCCGGGCAAAAGAAGCCGGACAGCCCCACGATCCCGCCCTCGTTGCCCAAATGATGGAGTCCGGCGGACGATTTTCGCGGATGGGCGAACTCGCCTATCTCCTCGCCGTCCCACCTAACGACGGGGAGAGCAACACCACGGGCTGGAAGAAAGTCGGCGAGTCCCTCCTCGATTCGTTTCCCACTGGCCAGATCAATCCCGCGATTATGGTCTACGCCGGTTTGGCGCGCACGTGGAAAGCCGATCAGCCGAAAGAATTTAACGAAATCCTCCGCCTCTACCGCGCGCAGCTCGAAAGAAATTTCCCCCAGTCACTGGTGAAATGCGATGCCGAGGCTCGCTACAACTCTGCCCAGCCTTTCTACAATGCGATGATTCTCTACGTCCTCGCGTTTCTGATCGCAGTCATCTCTTGGCTCGTGTGGCCCGTCGAGCTCGGTCGCGCGGCTTTCTCGCTCCTCGGGATCGCTTGGGTGCTCTCGACTGCGGGCCTCCTCGCCCGGATGTGGCTCGAAGGTCGCCCGCCCGTCACAAACCTCTACTCCTCGGCGCTCTTCGTCGGCTGGAGCGCCGTCGGTTTCTGCCTCGCACTCGAATACATTTATCGCAACGCCATCGGCTCCGTGGCCGGCGGCCTCGTCGGATTTGCGACGCTGCTCATCGGCTACTACCTCTCCCTCGGCGGAGACACTTTGGAGATGATGCGCGCCGTGCTCGATTCGAACTTCTGGCTCGCGACCCACGTCGTCACGGTAACGGCCGGCTACGGAGCGACGTTCCTCGCGGGCTTTCTCGCAATCATCTACATTTTCCGCGGCGTCTTCACCAAGTCCCTCGACAAGGCCACCGCCGATGCCCTCTCACGCATGATCTACGGTATCGTGTGCTTCGCCACTCTGTTCAGCCTCGTCGGCACGATCCTCGGCGGCATCTGGGCTGACCAGTCTTGGGGCCGTTTCTGGGGCTGGGACCCCAAAGAAAACGGTGCCCTCATGATCGTAATTTGGAACGCCATCTATCTCCACGCGCGCTGGGGAGGATTGGCGAAACAACGCGGTCTCGCCGCCCTCGCCGTCTTCGGAAACATTATCACGGCTTGGAGCTGGTTCGGCGTCAACATGCTGGGCGTCGGGCTGCACAGCTACGGCTTCATGGACTCGGCGTTTCCGTGGCTGCTCGCCTTCGCCGGGAGCCAACTGCTCTGCATCGCCATCGCGAGCATCCCGCTCGCCATGTGGCGTAGCTTCCGGGCTTAGCCGCATCCAGGCAGTTGCGGGATGAGCGTCCGGTCCGGAGCTGAGTGACCATTTTCAGCGTCCAAAAGCGTACCGTCACACCTGAGCCCAGTCCCACTTTGGGGTGCTTGCTCGTCACTCAGATCTCAGCCAGATCTCAACCCGCCGCTATCAAAAATTGCGGGCTTGCGGATGGATAGGTCTAGGTAACCCCGTGGGAAGTCGCTTCAAGTCTTGCTCAACAATTCCTCCGCGTGGGCCAGCGCGCTCTTGGCCTTGCTATCTCCCAGCATCCGCGCGAGCTCGCTGACCCGGGTCTGCCGGCTCGCTTGGATCGGTTCGATGGTCACGACGGCGCGATCCTTCGATTGATCCTTCGTCACCACCAAATGACACGTCGCCTGCGCCGCGACCTGCGGCAGATGCGTCACGCACAAGACTTGGTGGCTCTTGGCAATCGCGGCCATTTTCTCGCCGACCACGCGGCCGATCTCACCGCCGACGTTCGCATCGACCTCGTCGAATACGAGCAGAGGAACGCCGTCGAGATCAGCCAGCACCGTTTTCAGCGCGAGCATCACGCGGGCCAGCTCACCACTCGAGGCCACGCGATTGAGGGGTAAGGGAGCTTCCCCTACATTCGGTGAGAACAAAAATTCGCACCCGCAATCACCGGTTGGTCCCATTTCCGCGAGGCCCACCACGCGCACCGAAAAATCCGCCTTCTTGAAACCCAGCTGGGCGATACTCTTAGCCGCCACCTTGGACAACTCCTTGGCCGCCTTCTCGCGCGCGGTTCGCAACGCCTGCGCCTCTTTCCTTGCTGCCCGCTCGCTCTCGGCAATAAGTTTTTCAAGGCGCGCGAGCGTGCCCTCGATATCCCCTTGCACCTCGAGCCGTCGCTCAAGCTCATCGCGCGCCGCCAGCACAGCGGAAACTTCACCCCCGTGCTTCCGCTTCAACTCCTGCCACGTATTCATGCGGGAGGTAAGCTGCTCGGCGTGCTCCGGATCGAACTGCAACTGCTGGCTCAACGCCGAAAATTCCGCACCGAGGTCATTCAATTCCACAGCGGCAGAGGAAAGCCGATCCGCCAACGGCTTACTCGCTGCGTCGATCAACTCAAGTTGACGCGCCTCACGCAACAGCGCGCCCACCCGCGATTGCACACCCTCTTCACCCGTCAGACCCGCCGCCAGCGCCGACGACAACTCAATCAACTCTTGCGCCCGGCTCATGCGCTGAAAATCCCGCTCCAGCGCCTCGATTGCCTCGTCGGTCAATTCCAACGCGGCGATGCGGGCGAGTTGATTGCGTAAAAAATCGATCTGCTCGGGCGATAATCTCGTCTCGTGCGCGATCCGTTCGTGCTCATTGACCGAATCTCGCCAAGCTCGGTACTTCCCCTCGTAGGCAGCGAGGGTTGCCCCGCAGCGCCCGAACAAATCCAGCAAATCGAGCTGACAACTTTCCTTGAGTAACCGTCGCGGCTCGCTCGGCCCATGGAAATCGACCCAATGCTCGCCTAATCGCTGCAATGCGGACAGCGTCGCGAGACTCCCGTTGATCGTAATCTTAGGCGCTTTTTCCCGTGCCAGACTGCGCTTGATGATGAGCAATCCCTCCTCGCACGGCGGAAGCTCGAGTGCACCGAGGACGCCAGCAATCTGCGTCGGATCCTCGAAATAGAGTGCGGCTTCCACCTCGCACGCCGTTGCGCCCTGCCGAATGACGCTCTTATCGGCACGCTCGCCCGCTAAAAGACTCAGTGCGCCCAGCAAGATACTCTTGCCCGCACCCGTCTCGCCCGTGACTGCGGTGAAGCCGGCCTCAAAGTCGAGCGAGACCTCTTCGAGGAGTGCGAGATTGCGGATACGAAGCGATTGTAGCATGGGATAACAGGCACAAAAAAACCGCCGACATTCAAGCGGCGGTTTCAGATGGTGGACCTTACTGGACTCGAACCAGTGACCTTTTCGATGTCAACGAAACGCTCTAACCAACTGAGCTAAAGGTCCGAAAATCTGAGGTTGGCGAGTAACGCCATCGCAGCCGTTCAGTGCAAGGAAAAATCCACATTTACGCACGCTCGGTCCTTCTCGATCTGCCCACGCAGTTCCTCCAAACCAGAAAACGTCATCTCTGGACGCACGAAACGCAGCCAATCAACCCTGATAACGTCGCCTTCCGCAAACGGACACGGCCCCAGCACGTGGACCTCCAGCCGGGGCTCCGTCGATTGTTCAACGGTCGGCCGCAGTCCGTAGTTCGCCACCGCCGGAAGCCCCGCGGCCGATTTCACACCCGCTACCCGCACCGCATAGACGCCGAAACGTGGTTTTAAATCAGGCGCCCAGTCGATGTTCAGCGTGGGAAACCCCAAGGTCCGGCCGAGTCGCTTGCCGGGCACGATCATACCTTCGGCAAAGTAGGTGTAACCGAACAGTGCGTTCGCTTGCACGACTTCTCCCGCCTCAAGCAATCCGCGAATCCGGGTGCTGCTGATCATAGCCCCCTGCAAAGTCACCCGCGGGGCGCTCACGACGCGCAGCCCGTGCTGGCGGCCGCTCTGGATCAGCAGGTCAACATCGCCCATGCGCCCGCGACCAAAGCGAAAATTTTCGCCCACGTACACACTCGCCAGATACGGCAGCCGTTGTTGAAGCCACGGCAAAAAATCATCCGCCGCGACCCCGGCCAACGCCGGCGTGAAAGGCTCGGTAATCACCGCATCGACTCCGAGCGTGAGTAACACGCGCGCCTTCATCGCTCCATCCTGAATCATGCGCGTCGGATTTTCCGGACAAAAGAGCGCGCTCGGGTGCGGCCAAAAGGTCAGCACGGCGGCGACGCCACCACTCTGGCGCGCCGCCTGCACCGCAGCCGCAATCACCGCGCGATGCCCCAAATGAGCTCCGTCAAACATCCCGATGGCCAAATGGAGCGGGCGGGCGGGGAGCGTACCCGCCGCTTCCAAACTGGAAAACTGGGCCGGCAGGCTCACCGCACAAAACTGGGCACTGCTTCGCGGGCCGGAATCAGCCGCTGCTCGATCTCGGGCAGCGTCATCCCTTGAATCTGATCGAGAGTCAGTGCCTGCGAAACCGTAAACTTATCCGTCGCCGTGCGACGCAAGGCCGCCAGATGGGCTCCGCACCCGATTTTTGCTCCAAGATCGTGCGCCAAGGTGCGCACATAGGTGCCCTTCGTGCAGCGCAGCCGGAAATCAATTTGCGGCGACGCGAAGCGCAGCAGGTCCCAGCTCATCACCCGGATGAAGCGTGGTTCGCGCACGACCTCTTCGCCTTTCCGCGCAGCTTTGTAGAGCGGTTGTCCGGCTATCTTGATCGCGGAATACATCGGGGGCAGCTGGTATTGGTCGCCCAAGAACGACTTGATCGTGACCTGCACTTCATCCTCCGTCAGCACCGGCACCGGCTTCGTTGCCATCACTTCGCCCTCCGCATCCTGCGTGTCGGTCACTTTGCCCAACTCGATCGTGCCTTCGTATTCCTTGTCGAGGCTGACGAGGTATTGGGAAACCTTGGTCGCCTTACCCACTAAAATAACGAGCAATCCGGTCGCCATCGGATCCAGCGTACCGGCATGACCGATTCGCTTCATCTTAAGCTTGCCGCGCAGGCGGGCGACGACGTCGTGCGACGTATGGTCCCGCGGTTTGTCGATGAGGAGTATCCCCTCCAGTTCTCGTGCTTGAAACAACATGGGTTAGAATTTCCGGATGGCGTCGACGGTGATGATTTGTGCGGCCAGCGCCGCGACCAAGCGCTCGGGGAAGTCTCCGGCGCCGGACTTGAGATTGAGACCGGCGGCACACGCGTGACCACCTCCGTTGAACTTCGCAGCGACCAAGTCGACCCGGAAGGCCGGCTCCTTCGCCCGCAGGCTCGCCTTCACGGAACCGTCGGATTTCTCCTCAATAAGCGCTCCTATATCCACACCATCGATACTGCGGGCATAGTCGACGAGCCCCTCGGTATCCTCGGCACTGGTACCGGTTTGCTCAAAGATTCCCGCTGACAGTTTACCCACGCAAACGCGCCCGCCACACTCGAGTCGCAGAGAAGCGAGAAAGTGTTGCAGCAGACGAATCTTACCTGGGGTTTCTCGCTCGTAGAGTTGATAGCCAGCCTCGCTCGCTTGCGCCCCGCGGGAGACGAGTTCCCCAGCGAGCACGAAGCAACGGCGCGACGTGGAGTTGAAACGAAACTGCCCCGTGTCGGTGAGAATGCCCACGTAGAGTGCTTGCGCGGTCTGGGCGTCCACCGGCAGATCATTATCAAAAAAAACACCCGCCAGAATCTCACAGGTGGCCGCCGAGGCACGGTCGATGAGATTGGTCACTCCATAGCCGACGTTGGAAATATGATGGTCCACGACCGCCACCGGCGAGGGATACCGGAGCTGCAAACGTTCCCCGCCTCTGGCGTGGTCCGCGCAATCGACAAAAATAGCCACCCGATCATCGGGCAACGCGAGGACGTCGTCCGTGCGGAGAAACGTCATCCCTGCGGAGAGAAATTGCAGGCGGCGGGGGACGGGGTCGGCGTTGACGCACACGACGTCGAAGCCCAAGGCCGCGAGTACCCGGGCCAACGCCACCTGCGAGCCGATGCAATCACCATCCGGCCGGGCATGACCCACAATCGCAATGCGCCGACCCGCGAGCGAGGCCAGTAGCCGGGCAAATTCACCCGAGAGCATTGGGTAGAACGTCTCCACGTCAGGATGTTTTGTCGGCCTCCGGTTTCGGCTCCGACTCGGACGGTGCCAGGGGACCGAGATCGTCAATTAACCTCCGGGTGCGTTCGCCGCGGAGGACCGACTGATCAAGCACGTAGACAAACTTGGGCAAGAACTTGAGCACGATCCGACGCCCCAGTTCCTGGCGGATATCAACAGCGCGGGTACGTAGCCAACGGAGCTTCTTTTCCGCCATCTCGTCGTCACCGATCACAGAAATGAACACTCGGGCATCGTGCAAATCAGGGGAGACTTTCACGTCGGTAATCGTGATCGCAACCGCCTCGCTCTGGTAGCGTCTATGCAAAATGTCACTGAGCTCTTTTTGTACGAGCTCGTTGACGCGGATGGTGCGGTTGGACATGGAAATTTCGATCCCGAGCTCTCAATTTTCGATTGCTCGGTCGCCCATGAAGCCAATCGAAAATCGGTCGCCAGTAAGGGAGGTTACAGCGAGGCACGAACCTTTTGCACTTCGTAACACTCGATCATATCGCCAGGTTGGTAGCTGTTGAAGTCGTCGAGCTTGATTCCGCACTCGAGGCCGGCGCGAACTTCGTTGGCGTCGTCCTTGAAGCGTTTGAGGGTCCCCACCTTGCCCTCGTAGATGATTTCGCGGCCGCGGCGCAAACGGGCGGAAGCGTTGCGGTTGATTTTGCCCTCTGTGACGAGGCAGCCCGCCACAAACCCCTTGGCGAGCGGAAACACTTGGCGAACTTCCGCCGCGCCGGTCTTCGTTTCTTTGAGATCGGGGTCGAGCAGGTCGGCCATCATCTCCCGGACCTTATCGCCCATCTCGTAAATAATCTCGTAAGTCTCGACCCGCACGCCGTGGTGCTTCGCCAAAGACGTCACGCCATTTTCAAGTTTGGTGTGGAATCCAACGATCACCGAGCCCGCGGCACCGGCCATTAAGACGTCGTTTTTCGTTACGATACCGACGTCGATCCCAACGATTTCGAGCGATACCTTGGCGCTCTTAATCCCCTCCAGCACGGAGCGCACGGCTTCACCGGACCCAAATACGTCGGTTTTCACGATCACCTTGAGCACCTTGGCCTGCGTGGCGGCGATGTTCTTAAACAGATCTTCGACGGAAAGCTCCTTCGGTGCAGCGTCGGCCGTCGACACCACTTTCTTGAGACGCATCTCCTCCACTTCCGCTATTTTTTCGGCCTCACGGGAATTTTTCACGGCCTTGAAGGCGGCTCCGCTGTCAGGCGTGCCACTCCAACCGATCACCCGCACCGGCGTGCCCGGGGAGGCTTCTTTTACGTTCGCGCCTTTGTCATCAAACATGGCTCGAACCTTGGCGTAATGCTGCCCGCAGACGATAGCGTCGCCGACGCGGAGAGTGCCGCGCTGGACGATCACCGTGGCGAGCGGCCCACGGCCAAAATCGATTTCGGACTCGACAACGATACCGCTGGCCTCGGCCTTCGGGTTGGCCTTGAGCTCAAGCACATCTGCTTGGAGCAAGATCATCTCGAGCAGATCATTGATTCCGGTGCTCTTGATCGCCGAGACTGGCACGGTCACCGTTTCCCCACCCCAGTCTTCGGGCGCAATGTTACGTTGCTGCATCTGCGTCTTGACCTGCTCGATGTTGGCGCCCTTCACGTCCATCTTATTGATGGCGACCAAGAGCGTGACCTTGGCGTTTTGCGCGTGTTTCAGCGCCTCGTCCGTCTGCGGCATGAAGCCGTCATCGGCCGCGACCACAAGCACGGCGATATCGGTGACATTGGCTCCACGGGCGCGCATTTTAGAAAACGCCGCATGACCCGGAGTGTCGAGGAAAGTGACCTTCCGATTGTTAAACTCGATTTGGTAGGCACCGATGTGCTGCGTGATTCCTCCCGCTTCACCGGCGGCCACGTTAGCTTTTCGGATAGCATCGAGCAGGGACGTTTTACCATGGTCGACGTGCCCGAGAATACAGACCACGGGAGGACGCGGCACCAAAAACTTGGATTCGTCCTCGTCGGGTTTCTTCTCTTTCTTATCCTTGGCCTGCTGTTGCTGCAGGGCTGGATCCGCCCGGTGCTTGATCTCGAGGAGAAAGCCATATTTTCCGGCTACTCTCTGCGCCACGGCCTCATCAATCGTCGAGTTCATCGCCGCAAAACCCACGAGCTGGTTCAGTTCGGAGATGAGCTTAAACGGCTTCAAGCTCAGCGCCGCGGCGAAGTCACGGACCACGATCGGCGGCTTCAGGTGAAGGATCTTGATGTCCCCCTGTATCGTAATCACCGGCGCAGCGACGAGCGCGGGAGGAGCGATATGAACCGGCGAGGAACCGGGCATGGGCGGCAACTTCGGGGCCATCACGGGAGCCGGAGCGGACACGCGCGGCGGCAGCGGCGGCGGCGCCATCACTGGAGCCGGAGGGGACATGCGCAACGGCAACGGCGGCGGCGGCGCCACGGGTTGCTTCGCCGCTGGAACCGGAACGGAAATAGCGGGCGCAACCACAACCGGGGCCGGACGCACCATCACGGGCACAGGCGCGGGCAGAACCGCCGGCGTAGTAGGGCGAACCACCAGCGACGGCAAAGGCGCGGGAGAAGCTGGGCGCGGCATGGCCGGCAAAGACGCGGGCATCTTGGCCAGCGGCGGAGGCATCTTGGCCATCGGCGGAGTCACGACTACCGGACGCGGCGGCAGCGGGGCCGGTGAATTGCTCGGGGGCGGCGCTGGCGCGGGTGCCGGCGGGGCAACAAAAACCGGCGCGGTCACGGTCGGCGCAGGACCCTTGAGCGCAGCGGCTTTCGCCGCCGCCGCGACTTCGTGTTCGCGATCAATATCTAATTTTGACTTCACGAACGCTCCCGTGGGCTTGGCGGAGACGTTAGGCAGATCTGGCACGGTTATCGCCGGTGCAGCCACTGGAGTTGCCGGGGTGGCGGCGGCAGCCGCTACCGCTGCAATCGCAGCCGCAAACTCTTTTTCGATTTCCTCGATGTAGATCTTACTGACGGTGCTCGAAACCGACTTGGTATCAGCCGACACCCAATTGCGCGCCTTCAGCAGAGCAAGAAGTTCCTTGCCCTCCATATTGATTCGTCGGGCGAGTTCGTGGATGCGGAGGCTCATTCGTGATCGGTCGGTGTTAGTCGGTGAGTGATCTGGGGACGGGCTCAGGCTTTCGCACCGGTGACTCGTCCAATAATATCCAAAGCTTCTTCGGTCGTGAAACCGGCGCCCACGAGGTCGTCGGCCTCGACGCCCTCGAACAGCTCGAGCGAAACAAAACCTGCCTTGACGAGACGCAGCGAGATGGGTTCAGCGATCCCGAGCGTGGCAACCAGCTTACGCTTCGCATCGCCCTCCGGATCAGCGCCGACGGCACGGAACTCCTCGATATCCAGACGCCAACCGATCAGGCGCGACGTGAGGCGCGCGTTCTGACCTTTGCGACCGATCGCAATGGCCAGATCATCCGTCGCGACTTTCAGGAGGATCCGGTGGGTCTTGTCGTCTAGCACGATCTCCCGTGGTACCGCTGGCTTGAGCGCCTCGATAATCATCTCTTTCGGGTCGGCGTAGTATTTGATGATGTCGATCTTCTCGCCACCCAGTTCGCGGACAATGGTCTTCACCCGAGCGCCACGAGCGCCGACACACGCGCCGACGGGATCCACCTTCGGATCGCTGCTCGTCACGGCAATTTTCGTGCGATAACCCGGCTCACGGGCGAACGCCTCGATCTTTACCGTACCATCGGCCACCTCGGTGACTTCGAGCTCGAACAGCCGCCGGACAAACTTGGGGCTCGCGCGGCTGAGGATGATCTCGGGGCCACGCGGCGTGCTTTGAATTTCGACCAAGAGGCAGCGGATGCGCTCACCCGGCTGGTATTCTTCGCCTGGGACCTGCTCCTTACCCGGCATAATGGCCTCAGCTTTGCCGAGGTCGACGTAGAGATCGTTGCGTTCACGACGGCGGACCGTGCCGGTGACGATGTTGCCGACCTGATCCTTAAAGTCGTCGTAAATCCGGTCTTTCTCGAACTGGCGCAGGCGTTGCATGACCGCCTGACGCGCCGTCTGCGCGGCGATGCGGCCGAGCGTCGAAGGATCAATTTCCTTTTCAATCAGGTCGCCGATCACAGCGCCCGCCTTTAACGCTTGTGCCTTCTCGACGTGAACTTCCGTCTTGGGATTACTGACGGAGTCAACGACCTTGACCACGGCCCAAGCGTGGAGCTGGCCGTTCTTAGGGTTGATATCAATTTTCAGCTCCTGACCGGAGTTGACACCCTTCTGGGCGGCCGTTTTCAGCGCATTCGTGATCGTGGAGATCATGTCGGCACGTGGAATGCCCTTCTCCTTCTCCATGTATTCCAGGACGGAAAGAATTTCGCTGCTCATAGGTTGGATTTATGGGAAAAAAAAAGCGGGCCAGACGGCCCACCTCTTGAGAGTGGTTGTTAAAGAGGGGCGGAACGTATCGGGCACCCAGAATCCTTGTCAAGCCCAGTGCCCCGCCCCGAGTGCCCCGCCGCGAGCGTCACCGTCGTTCAGGTGCGTGCGGAGCCAACGCCCCGTTTCATTCCGTTAACCTACCTTCGCCAACGCTTCGCGAATCACCACCACGGTTCTTTCCAAGGCCCCGACATTTGCCGCCCGCCACACTAACGCCGCCGCCGCCAGCGCCTCGCGCCGTCCAGAGTCGCGCATGAGCTCCTGCACCGCTGCCGCCAACGCCGCGGCGTCGGAGACCTCCCGCGCCGCACCACGGGCGAGCAGATCGCGCGCGAGCAGACGGAAATTCCCCATACCCGGGCCGAAGAGAATCGGTTTCCCGAGCGCCGCCGCCTCAACCGGCGTCTGACCTTCTGTATGCGGCGGCAAACTTTTCCCCACAAATACGATATCGGCCAACTGCGTTATTTTTCTCAGCTCGCCGGTAGTGTCTCCCACCAGCACGTCAATTCGGTCGGGGGCCGGACCTTTCGATCGAAAATGATAGCTCACCCCAGCCTTTACCAACCACCGCTCGATCTCGGTGCGCCTCTCCGCATGTCGCGGCACCAGTATCAGTGAACAGCGCACGCCGCGCTCGCGGGAGAGTCGCAGAGCCCCGAGCAGGGCGTCTTCCTCTCCCGGCCAAGTCGACGCACCGAGCAGCACGAGACCGTCCGACAGGCCAAGTTCTCGCCGTAATTCGGCGCGCTCCGGATCGGCGAGCGGCGGGATTTGCACATCCAGCTTGATGTTTCCCGTCATCGTCAGGTGCTCCGCGGGAACCCCTAGCTCGCGAAAGCGCGCCTCGTCCTGCGCGGAACAGGGCAGCCATCGGGTGACACCGTCCAACATGAGGTGAGCCGCCGGAGCGAACCACTTCATCCGCTGAAAACTACGGTCGGAGAGCCGCGCGTTGACACAGAGCAGAGGCACCTTGCGCATCGCCGCCTGCCGTATGTGCTCCGGCCATCGCTCGCCTTCCGTCAGGATCACGAGGTCCGGTGCGATCCGCTGCCAAGCCCGCACTGAAAACGGCCACCAATCGATGGGAAAATAGGCGACACCGGCGGTGCTCCCGCTGTAGCGTTCACGCGCGAGACGATAGCCCGTGCTGGTCGTCGTGGTGAGATAAATTTCCACGCCATCGCACCGCAACGCCTCGATCAACGGCCCGATCGCCAGCATCTCACCCACGCTCACCGCTTGCAGCCACACGCGCCGCTTGCCCGCCGTTTGCTTCGCCAATCGCGGATGTCCGCCGAAACGCTGTCCGAAATTCTCCCGGTAGCCCCCGCGCCGCCGCATCCGCCAGAGATAGGCCGGCGCCATTGCGAGCAGCACAGGTATAAAGAAAAATCGGTAGAACCAAATCATCGCGCGACAAGGCCGTATTGGCCCAAAAGCCATTATCGGCGCAAAGAAAAACGTCTTCCTGCATTTTCTTTGCACCCCATGAGGCCTCTTGCAGTGATACTCTCATGCCTCTTCCGTTTTTAAAGTCCGTCCTCCTCGCATTTTGCTTCGGCCTCGCACTTCCCCTCTACGGGGCGATCCCCTTCGCCCACGACGGCAGCGATCTCAAACCCGACCCGGCTGTCCGCTACGGCACCCTACCCAACGGTCTCCGCTACGCCCTCCGCGCCAATGCCGAGCCGAAACAACGCGCTTCACTCCGTCTCCTCATCGAGGCCGGCTCCCTCCACGAAACCGAAGACCAGCGCGGCCTCGCTCACTTTCTCGAGCACATGGCCTTCAACGGTAGCGAACACTACGCTCCCGGCACACTCGTCGAATTTTTTCAACGCATGGGGATGAACTTCGGCGGCGACACCAACGCCTCCACCGGCTTCGAGCGCACCCTTTATCTCTTGGAATTACCGGATACGAAGACCCCCACTCTCGCCGAGGGTTTGCGCGTTCTGAACGACTACGCCGGAGGCCTGCTCCTCTTAGCACCCGAAATTGAGAGGGAACGTGGCATCATCTTAAGTGAGAAACGCACCGGCGACTCGGTCGGCTACCGCACCGCACTCGCCACCTATGGATTTCTTTTGGGCGGTTCGCTCTTTCCGCAGCGCTTCCCAATCGGCGACGCCACCATCATTGCCACGGCCGGGCGCGAACGTTTCGTCGATTTCTATAATACGTGGTATCGCCCGGAACTCATGTCGGTCGTGATCGTCGGCGACATCGACGTCGCCGCAGTCGAACAACAACTCGTGAGCGCGTTTACCCCGCTCAAGGCTCGCGGTCCCACGCGGCCAGCACCCGACCGAGGGAATCTCTCCACCGCCGAGGGCACCCGCGTATTCTACCACTTCGAATCCGAGGCCCCGAGCACTAGCGTCCAATTGGCGACCGTCACATCCTACACCCACGAACCAGACTCTGCCGCCAATCGCCGCAAACACCTGCCCCGCTCCTTGGCGGACATGATCATCAACCGCCGACTGTCCATTTTGGCTAAAAAGGAAAACGCCCCGTTTTCCCGAGGCAGCGCCGGCACCGGTGAGTCCTATAATTTTTATCGCCAGACGACCTTAGCCCTCACCTGCAAAGCTGAACAATGGGCAGCCGCCTTGGGCGTCGCCGATCAAGAACTCCGGCGCGCGCTAGCCCACGGTTTTCTCCCCGCCGAACTCACCGAGGTCGCGGCGAACTATCGCAATTACCTCGAGGAATCCGCCAAGACCGCCTCCACCCGCCGCTCCGAAGGCCTCGCGGAAGAGATCACTCAACAACTCCTCGACCGTGACGTGTTCACCACCCCGGCCGACGATCTCGCGCTGCTCGGACCGGCCTTGGATAAAATAACAGTCGCTGACTGCCTCGCCGCTCTCCGCCTCGCATGGAGCCCGCCGCACCGTCTCATCCTCGTTACCGGCAATGCAAAACTCGGTGATGCCGCCGCCGCGACGATCGCCGCCGCCTACGACCGCACTCAAGCCACCACCGTCACCGCCCCCGAGGCGATCGCTGATCTCAAGTGGGCCTACACCGATTTCGGTGCACCCGGAAAAATCGCGAAGCGCTCCCACGTCGCCGACTTGGATATTACCCTCGTCACCTTCGACAACGGCGTCCGCCTCAACCTCAAGAAAACTGATTTCGAGGCCAACAGCATCCGCGTCGGCGTCCGCGTCGGCAGCGGAAGCCTGACCGAGCCCAAAAATCAACCGGGCCTCGGCTACTTCACGAGCCAGACATTTACATCCGGCGGACTCGGCCGGCACAGCGCCGACGATCTCCGTCGTATCCTCGCCGGCAAGACAGTCGGCGCCGGCTTCGGGGCCAGCGCCGACGCGTTCACGCTGGGCGGAGGCACCAACGCCAAGGACCTCCTGCTCCAACTGCAACTCGTGACGGCCCATCTCACTGACCCGGGCTACCGACCTGAAGCCGCGCGCCAATCGCGCAAATCCCTTGACCAAATGTTCACCAGTTTTGCGCACACCACCGCCGGCCCCTACAATCTCGACATCGCGCGACTGCTCGTCAGCGGCGATACCCGCTTCGGCTTTCCCCCGAAAGAGGAGATGATCAAACGCAACACCGAGGAAGTGAAGGCCTGGGTCGGCCCACAGCTCGCGCGCGGCGCAATTGAAATCGCGCTCGTCGGCGATCTGGACATCGAGGCCGCCATCTTCGCCGTCGCCCAAACCCTCGGCGCCCTCCCCAAACGCGACCCAAAGCCAGCACATGACGATTTAAAAAAGGTCTCCTTCCCGTCCGCCCCGTTCAGTCGTGAGTTCCCGATCGCGACAGACATCCAGAAAGCGGATGTCCGCCTCTACTGGCCCACCACCGATGGTCGGGACATCCGCCGCCAACGTCGCCTCAACCTCTTGGCCAATGTCCTGAACGATCGGTTACGCGTAAAAGTCCGCGAGGAACTGGGCGACGCCTACAGCCCCGGCGCGGGCAGCAACGCCAGCGATCTGTATCCCGATTACGGTTACATGATTGCCGGCACAACCGTCGAACCGGCAAAGGCCAAAAAAATCCTCGATGTTATCTCGGCCCTCGCCGCCAACCTCGCGGAAAAGGGTGTGACCGATGAAGAGCTCGACCGCGCCAAGCAACCCCTCCTCACCGGCCTCCGCGAAAGCGCCCGCACCAACGGCTATTGGCTCGGAAGCGTCCTCTCCCGCGCTCAGGAAAAACCCGAAGTCCTCGACTGGTCCCGGTCGCGCTACGCGGACAACGAAGCCATCACCGCCGCCGAACTTTCCGCACTCGCCAAATCTTACCTCGGCGCCGATCACGCTTCACGCGTCGTTATTCTGCCCGCCGCTAAACCGTAGGTTCAGACCGCCCGCGATCGCCCCCGAACGAGATCGTGAGATTCAGCAAGGGCAGCAGACAGAGCAGACCCACCACCGTAAACCCGAGCACCGCGTAGCCCGCGACATCGTGGACCGTGCCTTCGATCGCGCTCGGGCCGTAGCCATACGCCCACGCCGTCAGAAAGAGACTCCGGCCGAGGTTGGTCATAAAGGCCAAGCACATGGCCGCGCCAACCAAGGTGATTTTCTTCCACAACGTTTCCAAAAAGATAGCCGATAAAAACGACCCAGCAAACAGACACGCCGTCAACGAACGAATCCCCGAGCACGCGTCCTCGACGCCGACGCGGCCCGTCGGGAGCAACAGCACGTTACCTTGCTGTTCAATCGGCAGCCCAAGTACGTCAAAAACGAACGCAACGACCGTCACGACTTTTCTCAACAAAAATAGATTTAGCTGCTGCTCCACCGCCGACACCATCGGCGCCGACACCAGCCACACCAACACGGGGAAGACAAACCACCCCGTCAATCGCACCCGTGCATCGGAAAAAATATTCGACTGAATGGGCGACACCGCCTCCGGCGCGTTCAGCCACAACAAAGGCAGCAACAGCCCAATCATCCCCAACGTGATCGCGAGCGTTCCCGGCTGTGATGTCCCTGCACCCGCGCGATAAAATGCGCCCAATAAAAACATCGCCGCCCCTCCCACCAGCGCCGCGCCCACAAGGCCTCGCACGACCCATTTCTGCCAACCCGCCACGCGAGGACTTCCCTCGGCCGCACACGCCGCCGCCGCGCCAACGATTCGCGACCAGCGATCATGAATCGCGAAAATCACAAACGCCGGCACGAGCCAACCAAAGCTATAATCGGCCTTCACGCGCCACCAGTGCGATTGGTCCCAGGCCACAAATCCCCAAAATCCCGCACACAGCAGCAGCGCCGCAAGAAACGAAGACGATACCTCCGACGAGAGCTTTCTCCAGAGAGCAGACACGACCGGCTAACGAACAAACGCCCCGACCAAAAGCGAGCCCGATCAAAGCGCAGTCGTCACTTTCGCGCGGCGAGGCGTGCACTAACCCACTCCCGCAATCCCAACTCCAATCCCGCGCCGCGTTCCCCGAACAGGCTCTCGATTTGCGGCCAAGGCACCACCCCGGCGGGCACCAAAATCGGCGTCAGCTTATTTCCCCCGGAGGAATCGTCGCCTTGGTCGATCCGATTGTGCGCAAAGCCAGATTTCGGCCGCCACGTCAGCGCATGCTCACCGCGCCCGAAATCGTAGCACACCTGAAACCCATCGCAGTCGCCCGCCGCATCGTACCAAACCACCAACTCAAATCCTTCCGACTCAAACCATCGCCGACGACCTGCGCCCTTCTCCTGACGCACATTTCGAATTTCTTTTAACACAAGTCCCGATCTGCAACCAGCGGACACTTCTGTCAAAAGCGATTCCCTGCCCGCGCCCTCGCAAAAACTACGCGCCCGCCACCGGTCGTCGCGTCACAAACCACTCCACGCTTCCCGTGAGCGTGTGCGCCCCCGTCTCGTCAAATACCTCCACCCCGAGCGAAAAGAACCAGGCCCGCTTGGTCGCCAGGTCGGCCGCCAATTGCGCGCGCACCGCCGCACCGACGACCGCTTTGCCAAATATTTTCCCACGCGCCGGATGCTTAAACTTCGTCTCCATCCGACGCACGACCGCGATAAACTCGTCCGCGTGGTCGCCAAAATTCCGCAACATCCAGTCCCCACTCGCCGCTTCCGCAACTGCGAGTTGCGCCGCCGCGTGCACCATCCCGAGGTGATTATGGTAGCACGCGTCCGCCGGGAGGCTCACCGCAAACTCCCCTCCCGCCGGCTCGCGCCGCAGACCAATCAGTCGGTTAAACGCAATATCCTCGATGTTCACTGGCGGCCTTCCCCTCACACGCGCGCAAAGACCACCGACGCATTGGTGCCGCCGAAACCAAACGAATTCGCGAGCGCCGCGCGCACGGGCTTTCGCACGGCCACATTTGGCGTGAAATTCAATCCGAGCGCCGCACACGCCGGATCCACGTTTTCGAGATTGATCGTCGGTGGTACGATCCCGTCGCGGATCGCCAAGACCGCCGCCATCGCCCCCATCGCGCCGGCCCCACCGAGCAAATGTCCAGTCATCGACTTCACGCCGCTCACGTGAAGGCTAGCCTTGTTGTCCGCAAACACCGAGGCGATCGCCGTCGCCTCTTCCCCATCGCCGCCCGGCGTCGAGGTCGCATGCGCCGACACGTAATCAACGTCCGTCGCCCCGAGTCCGCCACGCGTGAGCGCGGCCTTCATCGAACGCGCCGAGCCTTCCGCACCCGGCGCCAAGGACGACAGGTGAAACGCATCCGCCGTCGCACCGTACCCGCGCAACTCCGCATAAATCCGCGCGCCGCGTCGCTGCGCATGTTCCCATTCCTCGAGGATAAACACCACCGAGCCCTCGCCCAAAACGAAACCATCGCGGTCCTGGTCGTAGGGCCGCGAGGCTTTTTCCGGTGCCTCGTTCCGCGTCGAGAGCGCCCGCATCTGCGCAAACGCCCCGATCGCCAGCGGCGTCACTGTCGACTCCGCCCCGCCCGCCACCATCACATCGACATCGCCACGCGCGATCGCCGCCGCCGCTTCGCCGAGCGCGTGTCCACTCGTCGCACACGCCGAGGCCACGCTCATGTTCGGCCCCCGGGCGTCCAGTAACAAGCTCACCTGACCCGCGAGCAGGTTGGGAGCGATTTGAATAATGAAGAACGGCGATATTTTCCGAAACCCTCCGGCCTTCCACGTATCGTGCATCGCCTCCATCTCCGGCAATCCGCCCAGCCCCACCCCGAGATTCACTCCCATGCGTTCGGCATCCAGCGTCGCCCGGTGCGCATCGAGTCCAGAATCTGCATACGCCTCGATCGCCGCCCCGACGCCGAGATGCGTAAAACGCCCAAACTTCTTCAGGTCCTTCTGCGTCAGCGCCTGCGTCAGCGGTTCGCTCCTAGCACCGCGGGGGTGCAAGGGCGTCGGCAAGAGCCGCGCCGGGTCAAAGTTCTTCACCTCGCCCGCGATCCGCGCCGTACAGCCCGTCGCGTCAAATCGCGTGATCGGGCCAATTCCGCTGCGGCCCGCGATGAGCGCGGCCCATGTGTCCGGCGCAGAGTTTCCGCAGGGTGTGACCGCGCCAATGCCGGTGACGACTACGCGACGGCGGGGTGAGGTGATAGATGAATGACTCATAAAAAAGTGTTCTCAAACAGCGTGAAAAAAATCGTGGGCCGCAACCCTTCCGTTGGTCCGCACTCGGGTTGCGACCGCGGCATCGCCACCAAACTCCACCCGCAAACACCGGCGCATCGAGTGCAGAATCGCATCGCTTTGCGCCGGATCATCAACGGCCCGCGCAAACAAGAGCGCCCCCACCAGCGAACTCATCAGGTGCGTCACGCGCACCCGATTCACGCTCGCGTCGTCACTCAAGCGCAACGCACCGCACAACCGGTCGATATGCTGCGCAAAACCCCGCGAGTACCCCGCCCGCGCCGCCCCGCGCAACCGCGCCATGTCCGCCGCGACTGCGACAACCATACACCCCGCCCCCCGGTTGTCCCGATGCCGCGGCGCTAAATAACTATCGATCAGCAACCGCGCCCGCGCCGCCGGAGAGCGCAACGCCGCAATCCGCTCCAGATTCGGCACAGCCGTGTCAAACGCCGCCGCACACGCCTCCGCCAGCAATTCGGTTTTGTCGCGAAAGTGCGCATAAAATCCCCCGTGCGTCAGTCCCGCCCTCCGCATCACCTCATCCACACCCGTTTCCGCCACTCCACGCTCACGAAACGCCTGCCCCGCTGCCTCGAGAATCCGACGGCGCGTCGCAGTTTTGTGTTCGGGTGGATATCGCATGAAAAAATCCTGCTGCTCGCGGGCTCGAGAGTGAGATGACGATCGTCATACCACGATTCAAGCACGTTTTCCGATCCCCCAGCCCGCCCACCTTTTTTCTCCCCTCCTGTTTCGCAGCGTTCGTCTCCGTGCTCATCCGGGTCCGTCCGTGGTTAACCCAACGTCCCGCTCCGCTCTCCCGTTCCGCTGTCTCCCGATCCGCTGCGGCTTTGACTTCCCGCGTGGACCCCCTTTCCTTCGTCTCTTTTCCCTATCGCACATGCAACAGCTCCATCCTTACTGGCGCATGGAATACATCGAAGCGCCGCGTTATCCGGCCGCGATGAAGCGCCCTTTCACGGAGTTGCCAGCCCTCGGTGACGATCGCGCCGCGCTCATCATTCACCGCAGCCCGTTGTCCTATTTGGTACTCAATCGGTTTCCCTACAACCCCGGCCACCTGCTCGCCGTCCCTTTCCGCGAGGTCTCCGATCTCGACGACCTCACCCCCGCCGAACGCGCTGACCTCTTCGAGGAGCTCACCTTCGCCAAGCGCCTGCTCACCGCCGCACTGAAACCGGACGCGTTTAACCTCGGCTTCAATCTCGGTGGCCCAGTCGCCGGCGGCAGTATCGACCACTTGCACGGCCACATCGTCCCGCGGTGGAACGGGGACAGCAATTTCATGCCCGTGATCGGCTCCACCCGAATCCTCCCGCAATCGCTCGAAGCCACCTGGGAACGTCTCGCCATCGCGGCGGCGGATTTACCCAAGGCGCAATGATCAGGGGCCACGTCGCTGCACTCACCGCGACAGCCAAACTCTGCCACCTTCAACGTCCTCTCCGCCGCCCGCACTCGCCCTGGGCGCTTCGTCATCGGCCCTAATTCCTTCACTTTTTCCCTCTTCTCCAGACCTCCTTTCGTGCCCTCCCGCACCCTCCACTTCCCTAGTCCCCGTCACCTCAGCTCCCTCTACGCGGGCCGCGAGGAAAACCTCGCCCACGCCGAGCGCGCCCTCGGCGTCAAACTGATCACTCGCGAAGACTGGCTGAAGATCGAACCGCCCACCGGCACGAGCGCCGCCGCCGCCGAGCCGGCCATCGCCTGCGCCGAATCGCTCTTCACCTTTCTGAACGAGGCCCGCTCGCAGGGCATGACGATCCGCACGCCGGACTTCCACCGCATCACCGACGGATTTGCCCGCGGCGAAGGCGATCAGATGCGCTCCCTCGTCACCGAGCCGCTCGTCATCGCCACCAACCGCAAGACGATTGTGCCGAAAACGCTCGGCCAAAAACTTTACCTTCAGTCGATGCTCGCCCACCCGATCGTCTTTGGCATCGGCCCCGCCGGCACCGGTAAGACCTACCTCGCGATGGCCGCCGCCGTCTCCGCGCTCCTCAAAAACGAAGTCGAGCGCATCATTCTCACCCGTCCCGCCGTCGAAGCCGGCGAGACCCTCGGTTTCCTCCCCGGCGATCTCCGCGAAAAAATCCTCCCCTATCTCCGCCCGCTCTACGACGCGCTCAACGATATGCTCGACGCCGAGGATATTAGCCGCCTGACCGAAAAAGGCGTCATCGAGATTGCCCCCCTCGCCTACATGCGCGGCCGCACGCTGTCCCACGCCTTCGTCGTTTTGGATGAAGCCCAAAACACCACCCCCGAGCAGATGATGATGTTCCTCACGCGCCTCGGCGAAGACAGCCGCATGGTCATCACCGGGGACATCACGCAAATCGATTTACCCCGCTCGAAAGCCAGCGGCCTCCTCGAAGTCCGCCACATTTTGTCCGCCATCCCCGGCATCGACTTCCATACCTTCAGCGGCAGCGACGTCGTCCGCCACCCCCTCGTCGGCAAAATCATCGACGCCTACGAAAATTACCGCTCCCCCCTCACCGGCGACCACTCACACGCCTCCTCGGCAGGATCAACGCCTTAGCCGAGCATTTCTCCGTGTCTCGGTGGTTAAATTCCATTCAAGCCGACGCGTCCCCAGAGAAACCTCCCCCCAGCAGTCATCACTCATCAGTCATTAGCCATCATTCATCATTCATCAGTCATCATTCATTAGTCATCATTCATTAGTCATTGGTCATTGGTCATTAGTCATTGGTCATTAGTCATTACTTACTCCCTCCCATGTCCGTCCGCAATCAGCTCAAACTCCTCCTCGGCGGCCTCAACGCCCGCCGCGCGGATGAGTTTGCGTCCGGTCATCGCACCCCAGCCTCCTCAGGCAACAACGCCGCGCACTCCGCCACCCGCGATTTTCTCGATCGTAACGGTCTCGTCTCCGCAGCCATCTTCGTCCTCACCGTCGTCGCCATCGTCCTCATCAGCTGGGCCGGCATGACCACGTCAAACTTCGCGGTTCTCCCCGACCAACTCGCCACCGTCCGCGTCACCGCCAACGCCGCCTTTGTGTACGAGAGCGCCGAAAAAACCCGCGCCGAGCGCGCCCAATTCCTCGACCGCCTCCCGCCCGTCTACCGCCTCGAAACCGAGCCGTTCCGCCGTTTCGAACTCGCCGCCCGCACGCTCCTCACCCAACTCGACGTCTACGAGGCCGCTCATCCGGCCGCCGATCCCGCGGCCAATAGCTCGGGCCTTTCCACATCGGGCGCACTCCTCCCACCGACCGCTCCGCCCGCGGCATTCAACGTCTTCCCCGTCCGCCCCGCCGAATTCACCGCCATCGCCGAATCCTTCAACGTCCGCGGCCCCTACCATGCGACCGTCGAGGATATCGCCTCCCTCCTCGCCATTGGCGATGCCAAGGCCCGCTCCGTGCTCTTCGAAAACGGCCTCGCCACCCTCCGCGATCTTTACGCCGAGGGCGTGACCGACTCCGCGCTCACCGGCACCGGTGCCGGCACGGCCGTCGTCTTTCAAATCGCCCGGCCGACCGGCGATACCGCTCCCCGCTCCGTGCAGATCATGGAAGACGCCCTCACCGTCCTGCGCGTGAGCCTCGCCACCGACGGAGTCCCGCTCCCTTCCACCCAGGCCCTCTTCCGCGTATTCCGTTTCGGCCTCGTCCCCAATGTGGTCTTCGACCGCGCGGCCACTCAGGCCCGTGTCGCCGCTGCCATCCGCACCCTCAAACCCGTTTCAATCAGCGTCGCCCGCGGCCAGTCCATTATCGAACCCGGCGATCGCGTGACCCCCGAGCAACACGAAATGTTTCAGGCCCACCGCCGCTATCTCCTCGATCACGGAGACACCGAGCTCAACGAGGGCCTCACCCTCTTCGGTCGCGTCCTCCTCGTGCTCGCGATGGTCTTCGCTTCCCTCATTTACATCCGTATCGAAGATCCTGAGACGCTCCGCTCCAACGTCCGCTGCGGCCTCCTCGCACTCGTCGTCATCGTTAACCTCGCCCTCATCCGCGCCAATTACTCCCTCGGCGGTGCCGAGTTTTTCGTGCGCGACGGCTCCTGGGCCAGCACCCTCCCGTACGTCGCGCCGACCGCCCTCGCGCCCCTGATCGTCGCCATCTTAATCGACGCCGGCTCCGGCATCTTCATGGCGCTGTTCATCTCTATTTTCACCGGTGTCATCTACGGCAACCGCCTCGATCTCCTCGTCCTCACCTTCCTCGCCTCCCTCGTCGCCATCTACCTCGGCCGTGATGCCCGCCGCCGCGGTCGCGTCGTCCGCGCCGCCGGTGCCGGCGGCCTCACCGTCGCCGCCTTCGCAGCCCTCATCGGCTACGCCGACAAGATCCCTTACGAAACCCTCGCCCGTCAGATGACTGCCGCCGGTGCCACCGGCCTCCTCACCGGCATCGCCGTCGTCGGCCTCCTCCCCATTCTCGAATCCCTCTTCAAACGCACCACGGACATCACACTCCTCGAGCTCACGGACTACAATCACCCGCTCCTCCGCCGTATGCAGCTCGATGCGCCCGGCACGTATCACCACTCCCTCGTCGTCGCCCAACTCTCGGAAAACGCCTGCAACGCCATCGGCGCCAATCCCCTCCTCGCCCGCGTCTGCGCCTTGTTCCACGACGTCGGAAAAACCGCCCAAGCCGCCGACTTCGCCGAAAACCAACGCGACAGCATTAACCCCCACGACGCCCGCGATCCCGCCGAATCCGCTCGCATCATCAAACAACACGTCACGGACGGCGTGCGCCTCGCCCGCGAGCACAATCTCCCTCGCGCCGTCGTTGACGTCATCCGACAACACCACGGCACGAGCTTGGTTCGCTATTTTTATCAACTCGCCGTCGATCAGTCGCTCGCGACTTTCGCTTCATCTCCTCGCCCCTCCTCGTCCAAAACTTCCCCGCCTAACCCACCGGTCGCCAACGCCGATTCGGCGTATCTCCAACCGGCCGTCGTCGAAGCAATTTTCCGCTACGACGGTCCGCGCCCCCAGTTCAAAGAAAGTGCGATTATCTCCCTCGCCGACGGACTCGAAGCCGCCTCGCGCTCCCTCCGCCAAGCTACTCCCGGAGCGCTCCACCTCCTGATCGCGCGCGTCGTCAATGATCGCATCGCCGACGGCCAACTCGACGAGGCCCCGCTCACTTTCGACGAAATCACGAAAGTCAAAAACAGTTTTCACTTCACGCTACTCAACATGCTTCACGCGCGCATCGCCTATCCCGCCGGCCAGGAGCCTGCCAGCGCCGCCAAGGCGTAAAGTCCCCACGCTTTCTCTTTCCTCGTTCTCTTAATCTTTCCTCTTTCTCTTAATCTTTCCTCTTTCTCTTAATCTTTAGTCAGTTCGTCATTCCCTCAATCACTCAGGCCCCGAGAGAATAACTAAAAATAAAGGAGAAGGAGAAAGAGAAAGACTCCCTCGACCCTCGCAGAACCCGCATCTCCGCCTCTGCGGTCTCCGCGTCCTCCGCACATTACCCTCCGTCCTCCGCTGTCCGCCTCCCACCCACATCACGCGGACAAATTCACGCCCACAAAAATGCCCGCCCGCGAAATCGCCATCGCCAACCGCCACCCGCGCCTCCGCCTCGACCGCCGCGCCGTCGCCCGCGTCATTCACACCCTCGACGCCTATTTTTTCGCAACGCCCCTGCACTCTCCGAAATCTCCTCGGCGCTCTCCAAAATCCGCCTCTCCGCTCCCTGCCGTGCCCGCCGGCGAACTCTCCCTCGTCTTCCTCACCGACGCAGCCCTCGCTCAACTCCACGCCGACTTCCTCGATGATCCGACGACCACCGACGTCATCACTTTCGAAGGCTCTCCAGCCCTCGGCACCGCCGGCGAGATCTGTGTCTCTGCCGACGCCGCCCTCCGCCACCTCACCGCGACCACTCCGCCCCTCCCTTCACGAGCTCGCCACGTCACCGCGCTGGCTCCGTCACTCAGCGCCCAGCTTTCAGCGCTCAACTCCGCCGCCTTCAGTACCGAGCTCACTCTTTACCTCGTGCATGGCTGGCTCCACCTCGCCGGCTACGACGACCTCGTCCCCGCGAAGAAACGCCTCATGCGCCGTGCCGAAAGCCGCGCCCTGAAAATCCTCCGCGCCCATGAGTGTCTTCCCTCGTTCCGCCTCGTTTGAATTCCCTGTGAACACAGTCACTGACGTTTCCGCCTAGACGTCTCGCGCAGCTCCGCCGCCCGCACCTCCGTGTAGCCGCGAGCGCCAACGAGTGGACTCAACCCCGCAACCCCGCGATTTTTCCGTGCCAAGCCGCGCGCGGCCCCTACGCTCAATGCACTTTATGTCCGACGCTCCGCCGCCCACTCACCGCCTTGCCACGATCCGCAACGCCTTTTTCACCGGCGCGCTACTGCTCGCCCCGCTGGTTGTCACCCTGTGGGCACTCGGCAAAATCATCGACGTCGTCGGCGGCACCTTCCGTCCGCTCTTTGAGTCCCACCTCCCGGAGTCACTTCAGGGACTCGCCCTCGTCTGGGACCTCGCTGCCACCGTGGTCATCTTCGCCCTCGTCACCGCTCTCGGTTTTCTTTCGCACTACGTTTTCGGGAAATTTTTCCTGCGGCTGCTTGAACGCTTCATCCAGAGCATCCCCGGCGTCAGCGCGGTCTACAACTCCGTCCGCCAAATCGTCGCCACCTTCGGCACCAAAAACCGCAACCTCTACAACAAGGTGGTGCTCGTCCAATTCCCCCGCGCCGGCACTTGGACGCTCGGGTTCCTCACCAACAAGACGCAAAGCGAAGCCCAGCTCAAAGCCGGGGTCGGCGAACTCTGGACCATCTTCGTTCCCACCACCCCTAACCCCACCGGCGGCTACCTTCTCATGTTTCCGCCCAGCGAAGTCATCGAACTCGAAATGAGCGTCGGCGACGGCATGAAGATGATCATCTCCGGCGGCGCCGTCGTCCCGCCTTGGCCCCACCCAGAATCACCCGCTCCATAAATCTTTCGGGTCATCGTTTTCCCTTCGCCTCTCCGCCCTCTGCTCTCGGCCGTTCGCCCTTCGCCTCTCCGCCCTCCGCTCTCCGCCCCCCGTGCCCGGCCTCCCGCTCCAGACCGACGCTTTCGTCCTCTCGAAACGCCCGCCCGCCGACACGTTTCAGACGTTCAACGTCTTCTCCGCAGAGCATGGCGCTCTCCTCATCTTGCAACGCCTCGGGAAAAAGTCCGGCGGGACGGCTGTGGCGCTCGACCTCTTCGACGAAGCCTCTCTGCTCCTCGAATCCTCCAACCAGGGCCGAACTTGGTTTGTGAAAGAAACGCGCCTCGTCACGCGCCACCCCGACTTGGGCCGCAGCTACGAAACCCTCGTCGCCGCCTCCGCCCTCACCTCCCTCGTCGCCCGCAACCCTGTGCCCGAGGAAAGCCGCCGCGCCGTCACCTCCCTTCTGCGCACCGCCTTGGCCGCGCTCGCCGCCGGTGCCCGACCCGATATCGTGTATCTAAAATCCTTGTACTGCTTCGCTCGCGACGAGGGCTATCCGCTCAAGCAGCAATGGTTCCCACTGCTGCCCGCCGCGGACCGCGCCACGGTCGCCCCTCTCCTCAACCGCCCACTCTCAGACCAAACCGCCCCACCCGCCGTCGTGCACACGCTCCAACGCAACCTCGAAAACTATCTGCGCGGTCACACCGACATCCTGCTCGACTGAAAACACCCCTCGGCCTTCACTCCGCCTGCAACCACTCTCTCTCGTCCTCCGCGTCCCCCTTCGCTCTTCCGCTCTACTCGCCGTGCCCATCGTCCCTCCCGCGTCCCACCCCTCGCCCGGCGTTTTTCGTCGTCTCGGCGCCGCCGGTCCCGTCGCCATCGTGCTCTCCTTTTGGCCCCCGCTCGGCGGCTTCCTACTTCTGACCACCCTCACGACCTTTGCCCCTTGGCTCCGTGAAAATCCGGCGCCCGGCCTCGTGCTCTACTTCTTCGCCACGACGCTCCTCGTCGGCTTCTCGTTCCTGCCCACGTTCGCGGTGGCGCTCTACGCCGGTTGGACTTTCGGCTTCGGCCTCGGTTTTTCCATCGCCTTGGCGGCCCTCATCGTCGCCTCACTCATCGCCTACGCGATCGGTCGTTGCATCGCGCGCGATCGGGTCCTCGAGCTGATCGCCGAAAAACCGGCGTGGCAGGCCGTCCACCGCGCCCTGCTTGGCGATTCCCGGCGCATCATCTTCGTCACTACGCTCCTTCGCATCCCGCCGCTGTCCCCCTTCGCAATCGTCAACTTCGTCCTCGCGGCCGCTCGCGTCCCCCTCTGGAACTACACGCTCGGCACGGCCCTCGGGATCGCGCCGCGCACCGCTGCCACCGCCTTCGTCGCCGCGGGGCTGGAGCAGTTACAGGCCAAGGACCTCACGGACACTCCCCGCTGGATGCTCCTCAGCGGCATGATCGCCTTCGTCCTGATGTGCATTGTCCTCGGCTCCCTCGCCAACCGGGCCCTGCGCACGATGACCGCCCCCGGAAAATAGGGCGGGCTTCAGCCGCCGTCCGGATCACTCCGTCCGCTCGCGGACCCCGCGTTCGTTTTTCCTCTCCGGCCCTCCGGTCTCCTTCGCCGCTCGCATGGATTTTTCCCTCGATGCCCGCACCGCCCGACTGAGCGTCGGGGAGTTCTCCTCCTTCAAGCTCGGCCCCCACGCCGCCGGCAGCGGCGGCGGTTCCGCGGGTGTCTGGCGCGCCCAACTCGGCACCCACTGGCACCACGAACTCCGCGCGCAAGCCACCGCCACCGCCCCCGCCACCGAATTTGAAGTTCCCATCGCAGGCCGCCTCGTCCACCGCGGCTGGACGCTCACGCTCACCGGCCGCATCGACCAGCTCCTCCGCCCCACCCCCGCGCCCGTCGACTGCCGCGACGCCCCCCTCCGCCCCCCCGGCGACACTTGTCACGTATTACGTGACAAACCCTCGGTGCCACCTCCTGAAAAGTGTCACGTATTACGTGACACTTCGCCCGTCGCGCTCCCAAACGTCTTGATCCTCCGGGAAATCAAAACCGTCACGCGGGCACTGCCCGTCGACGAATCTGAACTCCGCCGCGACTATCCGGAATATTTCGTCCAACTCGCCACCTACGCCGCCCTCTGGCGCCTTGATCCTCAGAACGCCCTGTTGCGCCCTAGCGCCGCCGAAGTTTCCCGCTCTCCGCTCTCTGGTCTTAGCGCTCAGCTCATCTTCGTCGAAGCTTCCAGCGGCCTCGCCCAAACCGTCACCCTCACTTCCGCCGACGACGCGCTCCTCCGCGGCCAACTCGAACGCGTCGCCGAGTTCCTCACGCTCCGCCACCGCGCCCGCGAACGCCTCCGTCACCTGCGTTTCCGACCTCCTTTCGCCACCCCACGCCCAGGCCAAGAAACCACCCAACGCGATCTCACCGCCACCTTCGAGCGCCACCCACTCGTTCTGTTCGAAGCTCCCACCGGCTTCGGCAAAACCGGCGTCCTCCTCGAATTTGCCCTCGGCCAACTTCGTTCCGGCCACTTCGACCGCGCCCTCTACCTCACGAGCAAATCCACCGGCCAGCTCCAAGTCGTTCGTACCTTGGCGGCCATGACGGCAGAACCGACATCGCCGCCAGTGCAAAGCCAGGAGTTAACAGTTGAGGTTGCCCCGTCCGCAGCCCTGCCCGCTTCCGCCTCTGCAACGTTCAACTCCCCGCTCCCCACCGACGCGACCGCGCCGGCCGTCGCGTCCTGGCATGTCCGCAATAAATCCGAGCACTGCGTCAACGCCGTCTTCCACTGCGTCCGCGAATCCTGCTCCTACCTCGACAACCTCGCCCAGCGTTGGCCCACCACCGGCCTCGCCCGTTTCTACATCGACGAACACCACGCGCGCGACCTCGACACACTCCGCGCCGCCGGTCGCGACGCCCGCGTCTGTCCGTACGAAATCACCCGCGCCGCCCTGGCCTTCAACGATGTCTGGATCGGCGACTACAACTACGTCTTCGCCCCCGCCAACCGCTCTCTTTTCTACAACCAACCCGGCTTCGACCCCGCCCGCACCCTGCTGCTCCTCGACGAAGCCCACAATCTCCCCTCGCGCGTCGCCGACGCTCACTCGCACGTCGTCCGCGCCGAGGATGTCCGCGCCGTCCTCGCCGAGCTCGATCACCTCCACTCACCCGCCGCCCTCGTCCGTGCTTGGGAATCTTGGACGCTCCTCGTCGGCGCCTTGCAACCCGTCGACCTACTCGACCACGCCCTCGAAGCCGATGCCGCCGACACCCTTTCGAAAATCGCCGACCAACTCGCTCTCACGCCCCCCGATCCCTCCGCCCTGGGCCCGACCCTCTCCGCCATTCTGTGGCAAGCCCCCCAGCTCGCCGCGTGGCTCGCCGACCCCGCGCTGAAAAAACTTCTCTGGACTCCGCGCGCCGCCGAACTCCATTTCACCTGTATCGACGCGGCTGACACCATCGGCGAAACGCTCCGCACCTTCGGCGGCGCCGTCTTCGCCAGCGCCACGCTCACCCCCATCGACGCTTTCACGAGCGCCATCGGCCTCTCCCCATCACTCGTCTCAAACCTCAAATCCCCAGTCTCAAATTCGCCCGCCTCCGTGCCGATGCTCAGCGCTCAGCTCTCGACGCTCAGCGCCTCCACCGCCCTCTCCGCCCCCACGCACCTCCGCGCCCACACCCCGTGGCGCGACGCCGCCTACGACCTCGCCGTCGATGCCCGCGTCGACACCACCTTCCACCATCGCTCGCGCCACTTCGCCACCACCGCCGCCACCATCGCTGCCCTCCACGCCTCCGCCGCATCGTGCGTCGCCGTCTTCTTCGCTTCCTACGCTTACGCCGACTCGATCGCGCGCCTGATCACCGCCGGCTTTCCTCTCCGCGTCGCCGTCCAGCCCAAGCTCCGCGACCTCGCCGCGCAATCTGCCTGGGTCGACGAATCCCTCGCCCTCGCCGATGCGCTTTTCCTCGTGCTCGGTTCCAGTTTCGCCGAAAGCATCGACGCACTCGGTGGCCGCATCACGCACGCCATGGTCGTCGGCCCCGCGCTCCCCGAGGTCAACGCCCTCCAACGCGCCCGCCTCGACGAAGCCACCCGCGCCGGTCTCACCCGCGAGCAAGCCTTCCGCCGCGTGTATCAGATTCCCGGTATCACGCGCGTGAACCAAGCCCTCGGTCGCCTCGTGCGCGCCCCGGGCCAACGCGCCCGCGTCATTCTCCACTGTAAACGCTTCCTCGAGCCCAGCTACGCGAGCCTCCTCGCCCCCGAATACCAACTCGGTGCCAACCTCCTCGCCGACGCCGACCTCACCGCTTGGCTCGCGCGCTAAAATTCATCGCCCCCTTTTTCTCTCAGCCGCGAAACCACGAGCTCGCTCGCGCTCCTCTCACGCGCGCCGCTCCTCTTATCCCGATCATTTTCACCATCCCATCCTGCGGCTTGTCCACGCACACTATTCGTGTAACAATTCGGATGGTTTGACGTCCATCCGTGGAGCGCAGCTTCTGCGCTCTTCCTTCTACCCATGCACTCTTCCGTCCGCTTCCTCTGCTCTGCCGCCCTCGTCTTCTCGCTCACCGCACTCGGCACCTCCTCCGCATTCGCGCAAGGCGGCGGGGCCGCCGGTGGGGGTGCCGCGCCACGCCCCACGGTTCCCCCTGGGGGCGGCGGCGCGGCCGTTTTCCCTGGTGCCGGAGGCGGGGGGGCGGGCGCAGGCGGCCAGATCACCATCATCGGCGGCGTTGTCATGATCCCGGGTGGCGGTGGCGCTAATGCCACGACAGGCCGCATTGTTTCCGCCGCAGGCGTTCTCGTTGGCGATGAAACCCAAGCCGTCGCAATCGCCCCCAATCAAGGCCTGACAGCCGCGGCCGGTGCGGCCGGTGCCGCGGGTGCTGCCGCCTCCAATGCGACCTACGCTTGGACCATTGCCGGCGGTCGCATCGTCGGTTCCACCACGAACGCCATTGTGGACTACGTCGCCGAAGCCGCCGGCACCGTCTCCCTCAACGTCGCCATCACCGCCAACGGTATCACCACCACAGCCACCACGAGCGTCACGGCGATTTCGGCCACGCTCGCCGGCGTCATCACCGCCCCGGCCACCGCAGCCGCCACCCCAGCCGGCACGCCTGCCGCCACCGCCGCGACCGTTTCTCTGTCAGTGCCTCCCGCCGTCAGCGCCGACCGCACCTTCCGCTGGAATGTCTCCGGGGACGCCGCGATCACCAGCGGCCAAGGCACCGATAAAATCACCCTCCGCCCCGGCACTCCCGGGGTAAAAGTTGTCACCTGTACCGTCACCTTGCAGCGGCTTGTCAACGTTCCGCTCACCTCCTACATCGTCGTCAATGGCGACGGCCCGGCCACTACCCTCACCATCACCAACGGCACCGGCGGCGGTACCTACACCGGCAACTCCCGCGTCGACATCTTCGCCAATCCGCCCCCTGCCGGCCAAGTCTTCGACCGTTGGACCGGTGACGTCGCCGTTTTCGGTGCCAATGCCCTCGTCGCCCCCTTCGTCAGCCATCTCGTGCTGACGATGCCCAACACGCCCGTCAGCCTGACAGCGACCTACAAAGCCGCCCCGGTCTGGGCACCTATCATAACCACAGGGTTCAATCCCCAAACCGCTGCCGCCACCCCCAACAATCCGTCCCCCGCCACCGTCACCAGCACGCTCTCCGCCTTCCTTCCGACCAATGCCACGGGGCTAGTTTTTCTCCTCCACGAGACGGGCTCCAATGCCAGTTCGTGGTTCAACACCCCCGAAGCCGCCATCCTCACCCGTGATCTGGTGGCTGCCGGCTACGGCGTCGCCGCCCTGAACAGCGTCAATCGCAACGCCGGCGCGTGGGCCACCCAGGCTGCCCTCGCGAATAATTTGGACGCCCAGAACCACCTCGCCGCCCTCAATAAATTTATCCAAGACGGCACCTTCACCGCCACGAAGCCCGTCTTCTTCCTCGGCTTGGCCGCCGGTGCCGATGCCGCCAACCGCTACGCCCACATCCTCGCCACCGCCACACCGGCGCGCCCAGTAAACGGCGCCATCCTCTACGGCTCCGACGGCGATGAGACCCTCGCCGTCACGTCCAAGGTTCCTCAATACTACGCCAACGCCGCCAACGACGAAACCCTCGGCGCTGCCGGCCTCGCCGCCGCCCGTGCCAATTCCCAACTCATGGCCGGTCGCGGTCTCCCCACCGGCACGTTCACCAATACCTTCTCCCCGGTTCACCCCGGCCGCTTCCGCGCCCTCAGTGTCACGAATCCCACCTTCACCGCCGCCGACGCCACCGCCATTCACACCGCCCTAAAGACCGCGTCCTTCCTCGATTCTAATAACTACCTCACGGCTCTCCCGACCACCGCCGCCCTCACCGCCGCACTCCCCGAAGCCTACCGCGCCCGCGCCGCCGACGTCGCCGCCCAGCTCGCTGTCGCCCGCGCGTCCCAGGAATTCTACAGCGACGCCAACGCCCGCGTCATCGCCTTCCTCAACGCGCGCGTCGCCGGCACTCCCGGGGCCACCCCAGGCCGTCTCGTCAACCTCTCGACTCGCACCAAAATCTCCTTCGTCGGTGATAGTTTCGCCCTCGGCTTCAACATCAGCGGCGGCACCGAGCGCGCCACGCTCCTCATCCGCGGCATCGGCCCCGCCCTCGCCAAGTTCGGCCTCGACACCGCGATTTCCGCCCCCCGTCTCGAGGTCAACGACAACACCGGCCGGCTCATCGCGTCCAATGAGCGCTGGGACGCCCCTGGCGGCTCCGCCACCGCTGCGCAGATCGCCGCCGCTGCCGCCGGCGTGGGCGCATTCGCTCTCACCGTGGGCGATCTCGATACCGCCGTTCTCCTGACGAACCTCGCCCCCGGCAGCTACACCGCCACCATCAAGGGTATCAACGGCTCGACCGGCGATGTCTTGGCCGAAGTTTACGACGTCTCGAAAAACTCTACCCGCCTCACCAACCTCTCGACAATTGCCCAGATAGCGAACCCCGGCGACCTCCTCATTCCCGGTATCGTCATTCAGGGCACCGCCCCACGTACGTTGCTCGTGCGCGCTGTCGGCCCCGGCCTTAGCGATTTTGGTATCCCCGCCAATGCCGTCATCACCGATCCCCTCATCTCCGTCCTGAACGCCGCCGGCGGCGCCGTCGACAACAACAATAATTGGACCCAAGGCGGTGCCGCCACCCTCACCGCCGTCTTCCCAGTCGTCGGCGCGTTCCCCCTCAAAACCACCAACCCCGCCGATGCCGCGCTAGTCACCGCCATCACTGCCGGTAACTACACGCTTCAAGCCGGTGCCGCGCCCATCAATCCCAACGCGCCCGTCAATCCCAACGCTCCCGCGGTCAACGCCACCGGCACCGTCCTCGTCGAGGTCTACGCGGTCCCGTAAGGCGCACGTCGCATCTCGGCCGGCGTGTGGTCTTTGGTCCCATTTACGCCGGCGTGCACCCGGCCGCGGCATCTAATCCCCA
>CAMCHO010000012.1 GCA_945874455.1 Opitutus sp. GAS368
AAATCGCTCTGCTCGCGCGTCGCCTTAAACACCGCCGGCGCATACGGACCCACCCCGCCTTCCTGCGTGTAGCGCCGCGTGACGCCCTTGTATTTCGCCGCCTCATCCAGCGCCATCAACGTCGTCTGCACCACCGTCAGGTAGGCAAACAGGTCGTTGCCGGTGAGCTGGGCAATGCCGTTCACCTCGCCCGTCGGTACGAGTCCGTAATGGCCTTCCACTTGCTTGTCGTCAAAGGCCCGCGACGCCACCGCGATCTTCTTCGGCATCAATGCTTGCTGCGACAAATGCAGCGCCGGCCGCATCGCAACCAGGTGCGCGTGCACGTCCACGAGCGACGCGTAGAGCTTGTCCTTCATGTCCTCGCGCAAATGGCGGCAGTCCGTGCGCGGATAGCTGATGAGCTTCGCGTCGTAGAGCTTTTGCAGAATCGCTAGCGTATCCGTCGCTGTACTACCAAACTTCTTCGACATGAGCTTTTGCATTTCCTGCAAATCGAACGGCAGCGGTGGCTTCTCCATGCGCGTCGTTTTCTTTTCCGTCGCTCGATACGTTGGCGGGGCTTTCGCCGACACCCCGAACGCCTCCGCCTTCGCCTTGTCCCAAAACGCCTTCTTGTTCCGCTCGCTGCTCACCGCGGGCGCACCGAGGAGTTTCACGCGGTCCGTCGACGCCGCATACGCATCCAACTCCGCCTTCGCCTCAAGGCCGCCGAAACTCCCATACGCCTCCCAAAACTTCTGCGGCACAAAATTTTCGATCAACAGATCGCGCGCCACGATCAGCGCGAGGGTCGGCGTCTGCACGCGGCCCACCGACCACACTTTCCAATCGCCGCGCCCACGCGGCAGCGTCTTCGTCGCCAGCACGGTCACGTTCATACCGACGAGCCAGTCCGCCTGATCACGCGTGAAGCCCGCCTGCGCGAGACCGTTGTAATCCTTCAGCGGCTTCCGCGCCGCAAACGCCTCCTTCAGTCCGTCGACGGTCATCGTCTGCGCCCACATGCGCGAATAATGCGTGCCCGCCGGCGCGTTCACCCCGCGCAGCGCTTTCCGAAAAATCACCTCGCCCTCCCGTTCCGCGTCGCAGCCGTTGACGATCTCGCAGCCAGCGTGGGCCTTCGCCTCGGCGCGCAGCACATCGAGCAAGTTCCCGCCATCGGCCCGCGGCTCCTCGACGAAATCCCAGAGCTTTGTCGGCACGATGGGCAAATCATGGACGTTCCACGCCCCAAACTTCGGGTCGTAAGTCTCCGGTTTCGCCAACTCGAACAAATGCCCGCGCGCCGATACCACCGTGAGCTCCGTCCCGTCCGCCATTCTCCCGCGATGCGGTCCTTGACCGTTGAAGTGCCCGCCCGTCAGCGCCGCCGCAAAGTCACGCCCGGCAGCGGGCTTTTCGGCAACGAGGAGTATCTTGGACATTGAGGGCCACTAAGACAGTCCGTGATTCCGCGACAAGCGCGCGCGTCAATTCTTCGCCTGGCATTTTTCTACCCTCGCCAAGCCCGACTTCTTTCCCCGCATTTCCGCTGCCCCCGCTCGCCTTTCCGTGCAAAGGCCCTTGCTTGGCCACATGGTCCTCGCACCGGCCGCACCGGCACTTTCCATCGCTCCCGTTCTGACCGTAACCGCCGTCGGCAAATCCTACGGCGCACGCGCCGTGCTCGCCGATGTGTCGTTCTCCGTCGCCGCCGGCGAACGCATCGCGCTGACCGGGCCCTCCGGCAGCGGCAAGACCACGCTCCTCAATTGCCTCGGCGGCGTCGATCGCCCCGACACCGGCACCATCGCCCTCCACGGCGAGCGCATCGACGCACTCCCGAGCGATGGGCTCGCCCGCCTCCGCCGCGAGCGCGTCGGCACCGTGTTCCAGTTTTTCCATCTGCTCGCCACCCTCACCGCCGCCGAAAACATCGAGCTCCCGCTCCAGCTCACCCGCGTCCCCGCTCCCGAGCGCGCCGCCCGCGTCACGGTCGCCCTCGCGCGCGTCGGCCTCACCGCGCGCGCCGCCGCCTTGCCCTCGCAACTTTCCGGCGGCGAACAGCAACGCGTCGCCATCGCCCGCGCCCTCGTCCACCGCCCCGCGCTCATTTTGGCCGATGAACCCACCGGCAATCTCGATTCCGCCAACGGCGAAAACATCCTCCGCCTCCTCCGCGAGCTCACCGACGAGACGCAGACCGCCCTCGTGCTCGTCACCCATAGTGAGGAGGCCGCCGCGATCTGCCACCGCCGGATCCACCTGCGCGACGGCCGCGTCGTCAGCTGAGCCCCGCGATGTTTTCCCTCGAAACACTCCTGCTGCGCCGCTTCGCGCTCCGCCACTGGCGGCTCGCTCCGCGGCAATCCCTCCTCCTCGTCGGCATCCTCGCGCTCGGCGTCGCCGTCTTCGTCGCCGTGCGCCTCGCCAATCGCGCCGCCGTCGCGAGCTTTACCCATTTTACGGATACAATCACCGGCCAGAGCGATTGGATCATCCAGCCCGCCGCCGGCACCTTGCCCGAGAGCGTTCTCCCGGAATTGCGCGCCGCCCTCGGCCCGCGCCCCGTGCACATCTTTCCCGTCGTCGAATCCACCGCCGCCCGCGTGCGCCGCACCGATGAATCCGCCAACTTCGGCCGCACCACTTTCACGCTCCTCGGCGTTGATCTCATCGCCGTCGCCAATCTCGCCCGCGCACAATCGGCCGACGCCTCTTATTTCGGTCAACAAGGCGGCACCGAGGCGACGTCCGATTTCTGGGCCGCCTTTCGCGCCGGTCCACAAATCTGGATCAGCTCCACGCTCGCCACGTCCCTCGGCGCAGCGCGCACGCTCGATCTCGTGATCAACGAGCAGGTCCACGCCCTCCCCATCGCCGGCGTAATCCCCACACCCAAGGACGCCCCGCGCGTCCCCGCAAATCTCATTCTCCTCGACCTCCCGCAGCTCCAGCGTCTCGCCGGAAAACCGGGTCGCCTGGATCGCGTGGAGTTCCTCATCGAGCCCGGCCCGCGCGCCGACGAACGCCGCGACGAGCTCCGGAGCCTCCTCGAAACACTCGGCACCACCGGCGATGGCGAGCGTTGGACGGTCACTTCACCCGGCGCGCGCCGCGACACCGCCGCAACCATGACGCGCGCCTTCCGCCTCAACCTCACCGTCCTGTCCCTCATCGCGCTCCTCGTCGGCTTGTATCTGATTTTCCAAGCCCTCGACGGCGCCGTGGTTCGTCGCCGCAGCGAAATTGCCATCCTTCGCTCGCTCGGTGTCGAGGAGCGCACGATCCGCCGGGCGTGGCTCGCCGAGGCCGCCGTGCTCGGTCTGCTCGGCGGCGCCTTGGGGCTGCTGCTCGGTTGGGCCGGCGCCCAATTTTCCGTGCGCGCCGTCGGCCAAACCGTCAACGCCCTCTACTACGCGACCACCGTCGAGTCCGCCGGGCTCGACACCGGTGAGATCGCGCTCGGTCTCCTCCTCGGTCTCGTCGCGAGTCTCTTCGCCGGCTGGTGGCCCGCCCGCGCAGCCGCGCGCACGCCGCCCGCCCAAGTACTCGTGCGCTCCGCCAGCGCCGGTCCCGGCCACGGCGCGCTGCGCAGCGCATGGCTCGGCGTCGCCCTCATCGCCGCCGGGATCGTCTGCGCGCAACTCCCGCCGCTGCGTTTCGCCAGCGGCGGGCGTTTCCCGCTCGCGGGCTACGGCGCGGCGTTCCTCTGGATTTTCGGCGGCGGCGTGCTGTGCGGATTTCTGCTGCCCGCCATCGCGCGCGTGACCCGCCGCGCCCGCGACTCTTCCGCGGTCGCCCGCGTCGCGTTGAGCCATCTGGCCGTGCCGTCCGGCCGCCACCGCCTCGCCGTCGCCGCGCTCCTCTGCGCCATCGGCATGACCGCCGGCATGGCGATTCTCGTCGCCAGTTTTGAAACCACCGTGCGCGGCTGGGTGCAACGCTCGCTCCAAGCCGATCTCTACATTTCCAGCAACGGCGCCCAGAGTGCCTCCTCGCAAAACCGCATCTCACCCCCCGTCTGGCGCGCCCTCGCTCACGATCCCGCCGTCGCCGAGGCCAGCGTGCTGGCCGCGTATCCGATCGAGCTGGACCGCACGCCCACGATTCTCACCGGAGCCGATCTCCGCGTCGTGCGCGCCCGCTCGGATTTAGCGTGGGTGCAGCCGCCCCTCGACGACGCCGTCTTCGACACCGCGCGCAACGCTACCCTCGCCCTCGCCAGCGAAAGTTTCTGCGAGCGCTTCCGTAAAAAACGCGGCGACACCGTCCGCGTCCCCACGCCCGCCGGCCCGCAAACGCTCACCCTCGCCGGCGTGTACGCCGACTACGGCAACGAGCGCGGCTCGCTCCTCGTCGAACGCGCCCGCCTCGTCGCGTGGTTCGGCGACGACTACGCCGCCAACGTCTCCCTCTTCCTGCGCCCGGGCACCGACGCCGAGAGTCTCCGCACCGCGTTGCTCGCCCGCCACCCCGGCCTCGCCATCTACACCAACGCGGCACTCCGCTCCGAAATTCTCCGCATTTTCCGCCAAACCTTTTCCATCACCTACGCCCTCGAAGTCATCGGCGTGGCCGTCGCCGTGATCGGCCTCGCCCTCACCCTCATCAGCGTCCTCCTCGATCGCCGCGAAGAACTCACCACCCTCCGCGCCCTAGGGTTTTCTCGCCGCGAAATCGCTCGCGCCACCGCCGTCGAGGGCACCGCTCTCGCCGCGTCGGCCGTCACGGGCGGCCTGCTCCTCAGCCTGGCCCTCGGCTGGCTCCTCATTTACGTGATCAATAAACAGTCCTTCGGTTGGACGCTCGGCTTTTCCCTGCCATGGGCCCAGCTCGCCGCCCTCGGCGTCACCGTCATCGCGACCGGTGCCGCGGTGAGCTACGCCGTCGGCCGCTGGGGCGCCGATCTACCCGCCGACCGCGAAGAATAAGCCCCCTTCACTTTCCCGATGCACCCCATTTTTCCAGAAGTAGGCGCCCGGTGGCGGGCGATTCAGCACTCGCTGGCGCAGCGGAGAAACTCACCCGTCACGCGTTTCCTCGTCGCCTGGCTCCTCGGCACACTCTGCCCGCACAGCCTCTTCACCACGCTGCGCGCGCAAATCCCCCTGACCACCGCCGAGGGCTTTGCCGTCCCGCAGCCCGGCCACCGCTTCACCTTCCCCCGCGACCACGGCAACCACCCCGATTTCAAAATCGAGTGGTGGTATGTGACCGGCCACCTCTACGCCGGCGCCGGGCGCCGCTTCGGATTTCAAGCCACGTTCTTCCGCTCCGCTGCTCCGCGTGGCGGCGCCGAGGACTCCGCGACGTTCGGCTCCGGTCATATTTTCCTCGCGCACATGGCACTGCTCGACACGCAAACCGGTAAATTTCTCCATCAAGAAAAACTCAGCCGCGCAGGCTGGGACGCCGCCTCCTCCCCCGCCACCCTCGAGGTGCGCAACGGCCCGTGGTCCCTCCGCCTCGCCGATCCCGCCGACACGTCATCCACGCCTCGTCTCCTCCTCACCGGCAGTATCCGCGCTGAAGCTGCGTTCACGCTCACGCTCACGCCGGAGAAACCACTCGTGATCTTCGGCGAAGACGGCGTTTCCCGCAAAGGTGCCGATCCCGCCGCCGCGAGCTACTACCTCACGTTCTCCCGCCTCCGCGCCGAGGGCGCACTCACCCTCTTTCCCCACTCGAACACCTCCGCCCGCGCCGCCTCCGATTCCCCCGCCGAAAAACTCCGCGTCACCGGCGAAGCGTGGATGGACCACGAAATCAGCAGCAGCCAACTCAGCGGCGGCCAAGTCGGCTGGGACTGGCTCAGCGTGCACTTCACCGACGGTCGTGAACTCATGCTTTACCAACTCCGCCGCGCCGACGGCACCGCTGATCCCGCCTCCACGCTCACGTGGGTCGACGCTGCCGGAGTCACGCAGCGCACCCCTTTCACCCTCGAAGTCCTCGAGCGTTGGAAAAGCCCCGCCACCGGTGCCTCGTATCCGTCCCGTATCCGTCTCACCACCACCGATCCCCTCACGCGCGCCCCCGTGCACCTCCTCATCGAGCCACTCGCCAAAAACCAAGAGCTCACCGGCGCCCTCGGTGGCATCCCGTATTGGGAAGGCGCCTGCCGCATCCGCGACGACTCCGGCCGCGAACTCGGCTCCGGTTTCCTCGAACTCACCGGTTACGCCCGAGCGCTCAAGCTGTGATCGAGCCGCTCACTGCTTTTCTGCTCCCCGCGCTCCGGCCCGCCTTGCAACTATTGAGCGGAGCGACCGCCTCGTAGCTGCGGTAAAACCAGAGCGGTCGGAAACCACCGGGATTTCCCGCCGATTGAGGACGCCGCCGATCTCGGACGCGACCGAGCAAGCCGCCCCCACGTCCTCCCAAGGAAATATTTCCGTCCCCACCTCGCAAATTCTCCGCGACGCGTTTTCTTCGCCCCATGATCGTCATCCGCCGCATGGTCGACCGCCGCCGCGCCTACACGGCTATTTTTCTCCCAGGGGAACCGCCGAAAATTTTCCCCACCAACGACGCCGAACACGCCCGGATCCTCCAAGTCTACAAACAGGACCGCCTCCACGCCGGGATCATCAACGACTTTTCGGAACTCGCATTTCCCACCCAGCCGGCCACGCCGGCCTCGACCGCATCCACCGCCCCGCGCGCCGCCCCCGCCCCGTGGCCCCTCGCCCAATCGTCCCGGCGGGTCCCAGCGAAAAAGAAAATCCCCGTCGCCGCGCCGACCATCAAGCGGCTCTCACCTAAGACTCCAGCCCGCCCCCGAAAGGCCACCGCACAGTCACTCTGGCTGATCCCCGCCGTTCCACCGAGCTAGTTTCTCAACGGATTCGGCGGTGTTTCCAGCGGGCAAAATCCACGTCATTCGAGTTTCGACGGCTGGTCTCGGCGAGGCCGCAACCGACCGCGGGCCGTTTTCGTGTCCATAGTCTCCCTACGAAAATTCCGCACCTGAAATCAGGCATTTTCTGCACGCCGTTTTCTAACCCAACCTCTCCGCCCAGTCCGACGCCGCGACGTCTGCTGCCGATGCGCCGCTTCACTGCGCGACCGGCAGCCAGGCGAGCGCCTCGACTCCCGGCGCCAGCGCGTCCGCCCCCACCAACACCGCCACGCGCGAACGGATTTGGCCCGCCCACGCCGCCTGCATCGCCTTGCGCTGCTCCGGCGACAGCCCCTGCTGGGCCGCAATCTCCAGTTTGCGCAGCGTCCAATCGTTTTTGATACGCCAGAGTTCGTCGCCCGCCGCCGGCGGCAGGCCCTTCTCCGCCGCAAACCCACGCATCGCGCCAAAACTCGGATCGTCCGCATTCAGCCACGCCGCATACGCGGCGTCGCTCAGCTCCGCCCGAATTTTCTGCCGCAGGACATCCTGCACGTTCATCCGCTCCCAGAGCGCCGGCGGGGATAGGTCAAACACCAGCGAGAAGCGGTCGTCGAACTCCCGTTGCAAACGATACACCGCGCGCTGCTGCTCGTCCGTCACCGCGACCCCGGCGAGCCGCCGCTGCAGCGTCTGCCCGGTCGTGCTCTGGTGTAGCGCATAGTCCTCCAGCTCGCGCGGCGTGAGGTCCCGCGCGAAGTCCGCGTGCATCTCTCGCTCCAGCAGCGCGAGCTGTTTCAGAAATGCGCTCAATCCGCCTGGAAATTTGTCTCCCACCGCCGCGTAGTCCGCCGACATCTTCACCCGGATCTCGTCGTAGTCGCGCCGGATCTTGGCAATGCGCTCCCACTTATCCGGCGACAACGGGACGACCCCCGCCGATCCCGTCACGCGGGCCGGCGCGACCAAGGGGTTCGCCTCACGAAGGAGTTTTTCGGGCTCCTTTTTTTCAGGAATATGCTTCGCGTCACCGGTCACCTTAGTCGGGTCCTCGCCCGCCCGCCACGCCCGCATGGCCAGAAACGCCCCGAGCCCGAGCACCGCCACCGCGCCGATGATCTGTAAGCCACGTTTCATGGGTCGGAGTGTAGTTGCCGTCCCTTCAACCGCGATTTTTTTCGACGTTTTCCCGCCACCCCGGATGTGATCACTCTGTTCCCGATCGCGAAACTGACCGGTGAGTTCGGAGGTCTGCCTTGAGACGATTCCGACTCTGCACGTGCCCGCCTGACGGCGCAGCTCCGAATCCGGAGCATTGCGAAAACGAGGCACCTTATTACCCACTTCCCGCCCATCCGCTTGCACACCGCCCACACCCGTTCCGTTTTTTTACTCATCGCCACCGCTCTGTGCTGGAGCCTCGGCGGGGTGTTGATCAAGTCCATCGACTGGCCCCCGCTCGCCGTCGCTGGCGGCCGGGGCTTCATCGCCGCGCTCTTCCTCCTCGCGACCAGCCGCGCGCTGCGCTTCCACTTTTCCCGCGTGCAACTCCTCGGCGCGCTCGGCTACGCCGCCTGCACCGTCACGTTCTGCGTCGCCACCAAACTCACCACGGCCGCCAACGCCATTTTACTCCAATACAGCGCGCCCATCTGGATCGCTCTCTTCGGCGCATGGTTTCTGGGCGAACGCGCCACCCGCGCCGACTGGTTCACCATCGCCGCCGTGCTCGGCGGCATGATGCTCTTCTTTGCCGACAGCCTCGAGTTCGCCCACGCCTTCGGCAATTCCCTCGCCGTGATCAGCGGCCTCTGTTTTGCGGGGATGACCATTGCCCTGCGCAAGCAAAAGGATTCGTCCCCCGTCGAATCGATTATCCTCGGCAACCTGCTCGCGTTTATCATCGGCCTCCCGTGGATCATCGGCGCCCCCGCGCTCGCCACCAGCGGCTGGATCGCGCTCACGCTCCTCGGCACCGTGCAGCTCGGCTTCTCCTACTGGCTCTACGCGCGCGCCATCAAACACGTCACCGCCCTCGAGACCGTTTTGATCCCCGTCATCGAGCCGATTCTCAATCCCGTGTGGGTCCTGCTCGCCACCAGTGAACACCCTTCCCGGTTCGCGCTCGGCGGCGGCGCCATCGTGCTCACCGCCGTCACCCTGCGCGCCATCGCCACGATCCGCGCCCGCGGGGCCCGCGCCCCCGGACCTCACGTCACCTGAAACCACTCACAGCCCGATCACACTTCCGTTGCGTTTGATCCAGCGCTCCGCGTCCTGCCAACCCGGACAGACCTCAGCCACCCGCGCCCAAAAACGCGCCGAGTGATTCATCTCCCGCAGATGCATCAGCTCGTGATAAATGATGTAGTCGCGCACGAAATCCGGCGTCTGCACGAGCCGCCAATTCAGTGAAATCGTGCCGTTCGCCGAACACGAACCCCAGCGCGAACGCTGGTTGCGCACCGTCACGTGCTTCACGTCCATCCCCGTCAACGCGGCGAGTTCCCACGTGCGCCCCGGCAACTCGATCTTGGCGCGCCGCGCAAAATGCGCCTCCAGCGTCGACCGTAAATCCCCGTCGAGCCGCGCCACCCGAAAGACATCTGCCGCGAGGCAGACCTGCGGTTTGTCCCCTGCCGTCGCCACCCGGATCTCCGTCAGCTCTCCACGCCACAATACGCGCGCACCGGGCACCCAGACTTCTGCAGCGCGCGGCCGTGCACGTTGACGCGCCCGCGCGCGCTCCAGCCAGTCCTGATGCTGCTCCACAAACCGCAACGCCTCCCGCTCCGTACCCCGGGCCGGAATCGTCGCCACCGCCGTCCCATCGCGCCGTAGCGTCAGCCGATAATTATTCGCCCGCTGGCTGCGCTCGAGCACTACGTCACCCTGCGGCGTCGTGATCACCTTGGCCACCTGCTCGGGCCGCGCCGTTGCGGGCGGCTGCCGGTGCACGCCCGCCGCCGGCGTGAAAAACCCAAATAAATTTTGCTGCTGCTCTTGGTTCACAGTGGTCGCGAGTGAAGGGATTCGCCCCCGCAGCGCCAGCGCGTTGTGCGCTGCGTTCGCACCCGGGGAGATCGCCACCGTCTCGTCCAAGTAAGTCTACTACGCTGAGCCGCGACGCTGCCGGCGATTGCCGCACGCAAACGGGCAGCTCGATTTGAGGCCTGCTGCGCGTGCTGCTCCCTGCAGCTCACGCTCTCAGCTCTCCACTGAATGTTCACCGCTCGGCTTCACCGCCCCGCGCGCCGCAACCGCCACGCGTGCCACACCGTCGGCACTTCTCCCGTGTACCTCGGGAGGAGGAACGCGATCGCCAACTCCTCGACCCCACAGGCCACCAACAGCGTCATCGCCACGTGAAACGGCGTTGCCGACCACTCGGCCAACAGTGGAATCATCGAAAGCCCGCACGCCACCGCGAAAATTTTTGACGCCCACGTATGGTAACAGGGAGCCCGCCCCAGCCGCACAAATCCGTACACCACCACGGCGAAAAATGCCACGAGTCCCGTCGTCACCCACGCCAGCTCGCGCTGCATGATCGCGGGCCACAAAATCGCGATCCCCGCGATCCCCGTGATCATCGTCAGATAGTCCGCCCAGCTGTCGAGCTTCCGCCCGAGCTCCGATTCGGCGCGCAAGCGTCGCGCCAAAAATCCGTCGAGCGCATCCGTCAGCAGCGCCCCGATGAGCAACCCCACAAACCATCGCCGCGATCCGCCCACCGCCGTCAGCAGCACCGCCGGCATCAGGGCGATGCGCAGTGCACTCAGCAGATTCGGCACGTGGGATCGGAAGCTCATAGCGGAAATCATTCCCCGCGCAGCTCACACGCGCACACGTTCCCAGCTCACGATTTTGCCGTCCGCCACCGTCAGCCACGCAAAGCTCGGCGACACCCCGCGCGGCCGCGAAATACACCCCGGATTGAGCCAGCGCACCCCGGCCACCACTTCGTCGCGCGGCACATGCGTGTGCCCATGCAACACCGCCGCAAACCCCTCCGGCCCGCGGTGCGGCGGAATATGCGTCAGATAAAATTTCACGCCCTCCCGCTCCAGCTCCAGCTCCAGCGGCCACTCCCCATGCTCATCGCAGTTCCCCGCCACCACGTGCAACGGCCGTCCCAACGCCTGAAATTCGATCAAGACCGCCGGTTCGCACACATCGCCGAGGTGCCAGATTTCATCCGCCCCTTTCAGCCGCGCCGGCAGCGTCGGCGGGAAACGATCATGAGTGTCGGAAATAACCGCAATGCGCATAGGAAAACCTCGGAGTCTCGCCAACGATTCCCTCCGATGGCAACCCCGCGAAACGCCTTCGGCGCCCCCCGCGGCGACCGCCAGCTCGCTCGCGCGTTTCCGCTCCGCTGTACCGCAAACGCTACTCCTCGCTTGCCAACACTCAATCACTGTTCATTTGAACAGTATGTCACCAACACCCTCTTCCGAACTCACCGCTCGCCAGCGCGAGGTCTTGAGTTTCGTCCGCGATCACCAACGCCACCACGGCCATCCGCCCACCACGCGCGAGATCCAGGCCCATTTCGGCTTCGCCAGCCAGACCGCCGCCGTCGACCACCTCCGCGCCCTCGCTCGCAAGGGCGCCCTCCAGCACCACGCCGGCAAGGCCCGCGGCCACCTGCCCGCCCTCGCCGCCGCCCTCCGCACTTCCCTCCTGGAAATTCCCCTCTACGGCACCATCCCCGCCGGCCTCCCCACCGCCGCCGAACAGGAGCCCGACCGCTACCTCTCCGTCGATGCCGCCTCCCTCGGCGTCTCCGCCCGCGCCCGCCTTTTCGCCCTCCGCGTCCGCGGCGATTCCATGACCGGCGCTCATATCCTCGACGGCGACACCGTCTTCCTCACGCCGCGCGATCCGCGTCCCGGCGCCATCGTCGCCGCTCTCATCGACGGCGAATCCACGTTGAAACGTTTCCTCGTCCAACGCGGCCGCCCCTTTCTCCGCGCCGAAAATCCGCGCTATCCCGACCTCCTCCCCGCCACCGAGCTCATCATTCAGGGCGTGATGGTCGGCCTCCTCCGCCAGCAGCCCGCTGCATGACCTGCCGCCCCCCGCGCCGATTTCCGTCATGCCTGCCGCGCCTACTTCGCTGGCCGCGCTCCGCCATCTCCTCGCCGAGCGCTTCCCAACCCTCCCCAAATCGGCCGGCCGCGTTTTGCCCACTGGTATCGCCGGCCTCGACGCCGCCACCGGGGGACTCCCGTTGGGCGCCGTCACCGAGATCGTCTGCCAAACCCCAAGTTGCGGCGGCCAACTTTTCCTCGGCCAACTCCTCGCCGTCACCCGCGCCGCCTCCCTCCGCGTCGCCCTGATCGACGGCCACGACGCCTTCGATCCCGCCTCGTTCCCCGCCGACACCCTCGCCCACCTCGTATGGGTGCGCTGTCGCACCTTCACCGAAGCGCTCCGCGCCACCGATTTTCTCGCCCGCGACGCCAACCTCGCCCTCGTCGTCCTCGATCTCCGCCGCGCTCCCGAAGCCGACTGGCGCCGCACCCCGGCCACCACGTGGCATCGGCTCCAGCGCGCCGCCACCGACGCCAGCCTCGCCCTCGTCGTCATCACCCCGCGCCCCGCCGTCCCCAGCGCGCAACTCCGCCTCATTCTGTCCACTCCGCACGACCTCTCCGCGCTTTCGACACCCCGCGCCACCCTCGCCACCGCCCTCGCCCCCACCCTCCAACGCCACCGCCTCTCAGCCGCCAGCGCGTAGGCCGTCTGTCGTGCAGCCGCCTCCTCCCTTCTCCCCCTCTCCCTGTCTCTCCGTCTCCGTGCCTCTCCGTCTCCCCCTCTCCCCCTCTCCGTGCCCCGTGCCTCCGTCTCTCTGTGGTTAAAATAAAACCGTGTTCGCCGTCCTCCACATATCCGATTTCCCCCTACACGCCGTCCTGCGCGCCACGCCCGGCCTCGTCTCCGCGCAACCCGTCGCCGTCCTCGCCGACGACACCACCGCGTCCGCCGGTTCGCGCGCAATCGTTCTCGCCGCCAACCTCCCCGCCCGCGCGCTCGGTATCACCGCCGGCCTTACCGCGTCCCAAGCGCTCGCCCGCTGTGCTGCGCTCCGCCTCCTCTCCGCTTCGCCGGCTGCTGAGACCGAAGCCCGCGCCACCCTCCTCGCCACCGCCTTCAGCCTGAGCCCGCTCGTCGAAGCCACCGCACCCGGCACCGCCACCGCCGACGTCACCGGCCTCGCCGCCGACGAACGCCTCTCTGCCCTCCACCGCGCTGTCGCCTCCCTCGCCGCGCTCGCGCTCCCCACCACCGCCGGCCTCGCCGCCACCCCTCTGCTCGCACTGTACGCCGCGCACCACGCCGCCTGCGCTCCTTCGCTCTCCCATTCCCTTTCTCGCGAAGCCCGCGACCCCGTCGTGGTCGTCACCGACGCCCGCGCGTTTCTCGACCCATTGCCCCTCGCCACCGCTGCGCCGCCTCCGGCCCTCGCCCAAATTCTCGCCGGCTGGGGCGTGCACACCCTCGGGGCTCTCACCGATCTCCCCCGCGCCGACATCACGCTCCGCCTCGGCGCCGCCGGGGCCGCGCTCTGGGCCCGCGCCGCCGGCGAAACCACGCGCCCCCTCCATCCCGTTTCTCCGCCGCGCGAATTTTCCGGCGCCTTCGCCTTCGAAGACGCCGTCGAAACCCTCGAACCGCTGCTCTTCATTTTGCGCCGCCTCGTCGACCGCCTTACCCTCGAGTTAAACGCCGCCGGCTTCGTTGCCGAGGAACTCTCCCTCGCGCTCACCCTCGCCGACGAGTCCACGCACACCCGCACCTTCCGCCTGCCCGAGCCTTCCGCCGCCCCCGATCTCCTCTTCCGCGCCCTCCACACGCATCTCGAATCGCTCCACACGCCCTCGCCGATCGCCGCCCTCCACCTGCACGTCACCCCCGTGCGCCCGCTCGTCCGCCAACACGGTCTCTTCGACACCAGCCTCCGCGACCCCCACGGATTTTCCGAATCCCTCGCCCGCGCCGTCGCCGTCGTCGGCTCCGGCCGCGTCGGCACCCCCCAACGCGCCGACACCCACCGCCCCGACGCCTTCGCACTCTCCCCGCCGGCCTCCGTCGTCCCGCCCGCCACGCCGCCGCCTCTGCACGCCGCGCTCGGGCTCCCGCTCCGCCGCTTCCGGCCTCCTCTCCCGACCAACGTCGAACTCGTCGGCCACGCCCCCGCGTTTGTCTGGTGTGACTACGCGCATGGTCCCGTCGCCTCCACCCGTGGTCCGTGGCGCGGCTCCGGCGAGTGGTGGGAAACTGGTCGCAGCTGGGAACGCGAAGAGTGGGACGTCGCCCTCGCCGACGGCTGCGGCCTCTACCGCCTCCTCCGCACTCCCACCGGCTGGTTCATCGAAGGAGAATACGACTGAGCCCCCCCGCTCCCCCCCTCCCCGTAGCGGCGAGCGCCAGCAAGCCGACCTCCTCCCTCCTCCGATGTCCTCCCTCTCCCCTCCCTACAGCGAGCTCCACGCCCGCAGCGCATTCTCCTTTCTACACGGCGCATCCACGCCTGAAGCCCTCATCGCCGCCGCCGCCCGCCTCGAACTCCCCGCCCTCGCCCTCTGCGACCGCGATGGCGTCTACGGCGCCCCGCGTCTCTTCGGCGCCGCCCGCGACACCGGCGTGCGCCCCTTCGTCGGCACCGAGCTCACCCTCGCCGACGGCAGCATCCTCCCGCTCCTCGCCGCCACCCGCACCGGTTACGAGAATCTCTGCCAACTCCTCACCCGCTCCCGCCTCGACCCGCGCCCGCCCACAGGCTCCGCCGCGACGCCCCACGACCGCAAACGTCCCTGCCACGCCACTTGGGCCGAGCTCGCCGCCCACGCCGAGGGCCTCATCGCTCTGACCGGCGATGAACACGGCCCCATCCGTCGCGCGTGGCGCACCGCCGGTCCCGCCGCTGCGGCCGCCGCGCTCGCTCCGCTCCTGCGTCTCTTCGGCCCCGACCGGCTCTACGTCGAACTGCAACGTCTCCGCGTGCGCGGCGAGGAACGCGAGCTCACCTTCCTCCGCGACTTCGCCGCCGCCCATCATCTCCCCGTCCTCGCCACCGGCGGCATCCGCTACGCCACCCGCGCCGAACGCCCGATCGCCGACGTGTTCACCTGTCTCCACCATCACACTACACTCGACGCCGCCGGCCGCCTCCTCGCCCCGAATGCCGAGCGCCACCTGAAATCCGCGCGTACCACGCACGCGCTCTTCGCCGATTGCCCCGGCGCCGTCGCCGAGACCACGCGCCTCGCCGCGCGCCTCGATTTCACCCTCCGCGACCTCGGCTACCAATTCCCCTCTTTCCCTGTTCCCGCCGGCGAGACCATGGCCTCGTGGCTCCACGCCCAGACTTACGCCGGCGCCCGCACCCGTTTCCTCGCCTCCGCCGACTACTCGGCCCCGCTCCCGCCCGCCGTCCGCGCGCAACTCGACCGCGAGCTCGTCCTCATCGACCGCCTCGGTTTCAACGGCTATTTTCTCATCGTCTGGGATATCTGCGCCTGGGCCCGCTCCCGCGGTATTCTCGTGCAGGGCCGCGGCAGCGCCGCCAACAGCGCCGTCTGCTACGCGCTCGGCATCACCGCTGTCGATCCCATCAAACACCGGCTGCTCTTCGAACGCTTTCTCAGCGAGGGCCGCGTCGGCCACGACGGCCGCCCTTCGTGGCCCGACATCGATCTCGATCTCCCCAGCGGCGATCTCCGCGAACAGGTCATTCAAGAAGTCTACGCCCGCTACGCCCCGCACGGCGCCGCCATGACCGCCAACGTCATCACCTACCGCGGCCGCAGCGCTTCGCGCGAACTCGGCAAAGTCCTCGGTCTCCCCGACTCCGTCATCGACCGCTTCTCCTCACTCTACGCGAGCGGCGATTACCCGCACACCCTCGACCTCCCGCAACAACTCGCCGCCAGCGGCCTGCCCGCCTCTCACCCGCGCCTCCCGGCGTTCTTGTCCCTCCACGCCCAGCTCCGCGGCCTGCCCCGCCACCTTAGCCAACACTCCGGCGGCATGGTCATCTGCGGCGGCCGACTCGACCGCGTCGTCCCCCTCGAACCCGCCACCATGCCCGGCCGCGTCATCCTCCAGTGGGACAAAGATGACTGCGAAGACCTCGGTATCGTAAAAGTGGATTTCCTCGGCCTCGGCATGATGGCCGTGCTCCAGGACAGCCTGCACCTCTGCACGGAAAACACCCGCGGCCCGCGCGCCCTCCACGAAATCCCCCCCGACGATCCCGCCACCTTCGCCGCTATGCAGCGCGCCGACACCATCGGCGTGTTTCAAATCGAGAGCCGCGCGCAGATGTCGTCCCTCCGCCGCTTCAAACCCGCCTGCCTCTACGATGTCGCCATGCAGGTCGCCATCGTCCGCCCCGGCCCCATCGTCGCCAAACTCACCCACCCGCTCCTCCGCCGTCGCCTCGGCCTCGAACCCGTCGTCTGCATCGACCCGAGCGTGGACGCCGCCCTCCGCCCCATCCTCGAACGCACCTACGGCGTCATTCTCTTCCAAGAACAAATGCTGCAGGTCGCGATGACTCTCGCCGGCTTCAACGCCACCGAAGCCGAGCAACTCCGCCGCGCCATGGGTTTCACCAAGGGCACCGCCAAACTCGAACGCGCCCTCGCCCATCTCACCGCCCGCCTGCGCGCGCACGGACACAACGACGCCCTCATCGCCACGATCACCGACTCCGCCTCCTCGTTCGCGCTCTACGGTTTCCCCGAAAGCCACTCGATCAGCTTCGCCCTCCTCGCCTACGCCAGCACGTGGCTGAAAGTCCACCGCCCCGCCGAATTCCTCGCCTGCCTCCTCAATCATCAACCGATGGGCTTCTACTCGCCCGCCACCCTCGTGCAAGACGCCCGCCGCCACGGCGTCAGCGTGCGCCCCGTCTGCGTCGCCCGCTCCCACTGGGCCAGCACCGTCGAGGAAAACAACGCCGTCCGTCTCGGCCTGATACAAGTCAGCGGCCTCCACGCCGACGCCACCCGCGCCATGATCGCCACGCGCGCCGAGCAGCCCTTCGACTCCCTCGACGACTGGTTGCGCCGCACTCATTTCTCCCCCGCCGAGCGCCGGGCCCTCGCCGCCCTCGGCGCCCTGAATTGCTTCGCCCCCCACCGCCGCGCCGCCCTCTGGCAAGTCGCCGCCGCCTGGTCCGCCGACGAATCGCTCCTGCACGCCTTCGTCGTCAACGACGCCGCGCCCACACCCCTCGCCGCGATGACGAGCGCCGAGCGTTACCACACCGATTTCACCACCATCGGCCTGACCACGGGCCCGCACCCGATGGCAGCGATCCGCGACCGCCTGCCCGCTGCGTGGCGCGCCGCCGACCTCCCGCTCGCCCGCGACGGCGACGCTGTGCTCATCGCCGGCGCGGTGATCTGCCGCCAACGTCCCGGCACGGCCAAGGGCGTTGTCTTCATCAGCCTCGAAGACGAGACCGGCATCGCCAACGCCATCGTGAGCGCCGACCTCTTCGAGCGCCGCCGCCTCATCATCACCGGTGAATCGGCGCTCCGCATCACGGGCCGCCTGCAAAACGTCGAAGGCGTCATCCACGTGAAAGCGATCACCATCGAGCCCCTCGACAGCCCCGACCTCCCCACCCAAGCCTCCCACGATTTCCACTAAAGCCGTAACGATGCAGTCGACCCCGAATCACCTCTGAACCGACAACACGGCAAGGTGACTTTTGATACCGAAGTCTCGTGATATTTGGACGATCGTCGAAACACCACTCGCTGGCGCTCGCGGCTACCCGAAGTCAAAAACTCAAAGGACGTGGGTCTGATAAGCAGCCCGCTGGCGGGCGCTTCCCCGAGCGCGAGCACGCTCGCTGCCGACATCCAGCTCCCGGGACAGAGCTCCTTGTTCGTAGTCCCGCCTTGAGGCGGAATCCGTCAAACCTTCCGCCCGGTATTACTCTGTTATTTTCCTCTCAAAAAACGTCCCTTAAAAATGTCACGTATTACGTGACATTCCCCCTGGGAATTCGGGGTTTTTTGGCAATGAACTTAACAGAATAATACTAGCCGGTATCACTCACCCTTTTCTGAAGAAAATCTTTTTTCACAGAGCGCACCGAGGTCCGCACCAAGGTCACGGAGCCCAACACCGTGTCCGCTCTGTGACCTTTGTGGGCCGGGCTCCGTGCCCTTTGTGAGATGCATGGGGTCAAGTGGGGTGTGAACTATCCGGCTAGCCCTTCCTCCGAATTCCCTCTTCCCTGTGCGCCGCATGAAAATCGCCGCCCTGCCTCCCGCGCTGCCCCCTTCCGCCGCTCCCGCCGAGCCGGCGAAACCGGATCGCCGCCTCAAGCTTTGGGGCGTCAAAGCGCCCGGCGACTGGCCGGCCCGCCCCGAGCGCTCGCTGCAGGCGCAGGGACGGTTGCAATAATGATCTGGCTCTCCATCGCCTGCGGCGGCGCGCTCGGCAGCGTGCTGCGTTTCTGGCTTGCCGACCTCATCGGCCGCCAGGCGGGCGCACCGTTCTGGGGAACGTTGTTCGTCAACGTCACCGGCTGCTTCCTCATCGGCCTGCTCGGCAATATCCGCGCGGGCGGGCCGAACGAGTTCGATCGATATTTTCTGATGGTGGGTGTGCTCGGTGGCTTCACCACCTTCTCGACCTTCAGCCTCCAATCGCTCGAATTATTAAAAGCCGGCAGCACCGGTCTCGCCGCCGCAAACGTCGCGCTTTCGATGGTGCTCTGCCTGTTGGGCGTATGGCTCGGTGCAACCGCAGCCCGTTTACTGTCGTAGATCCTCATCGTGCCCGATCTAGGCACGCTCACCCTGGGGGACGCGCCCGACTCGGACGACGCCTTCCGCTTTTATCCCCACGTCCTTTTGAACGCTGGACGTTTCGGTAGCCGCGAGCGCTAGCGAGTGGACCAATCACCACTCGCTGGCGATCGCGGCTACCCGGCCAATCACAGTCTGAATCTTTCGGGCGATTTGAATTATTTGGGTGTTTGACCGCTGGTAGCTACGAGCGTGAGCGAGTGGAGTTTCGGCTAGGATCTGGCTACCGCGCGTCCTCTGCGTCGGATTCTCCTGTCTCTGCGGTGCCCTCTCCGTTTATTCGCTCCACACTATTCGCTCCACGCCGATCCATCTGCACCGCAGAGACGGCACTGACACGCAGAGAAAAACCTGCTGCGTCGCTCGTTTTGATTCACCGATCAGGTGAATCTTCCGAGACCGAAAAATGAGCGAAAATCAGCGCTTCAACTCCTGAACCCGTTGGCGGTGCTTCGCGTTCCTTGCTTCCTCTGCGTCGGATTCCCCTGTCTCTGCGGTGCCCTCTCCGTTTATTCGCTCCAAGCTAGTCGCTCCGCGCCGATCCATCTGCACCGCAGAGACGACACCGGCACGCAGAGAAAACCCTGCTGCGTCGCTCGTTTCATTCACCAATCAGGTGAATCTTCCGAGACCGAAAAATGAGCGAAAACCAACGGTTCAACTCCTGATCCCGTTGGCTAGTGGCTACCTCGTTTCCTCTGCGTCGGATTCTCCTGTCTCTGCGGTGCCCTCTCCGTTTATTCGCTCCACGCTACTCGCTCCACGCCGATCCGTTTGCACCGCAGAGACGACACCGGCACGCAGAGAAAACCCCGCTGCGTCGCTCGTTTGATTCACCGATTAGATGAATCTTCCGAGACCGAAAAATGAGCGAAAATCAGCGGTTCAACTCCTCATCCCGTTGGCTAGCCGGATCGTCGTTTCCTCTGCGGCGGATTCCCCCATCTCTGCGGTGCCCTCTCCGTTTATTCGCTCCACGCTATTCGCTCCACGCCGATCCATTTGCACCGCAGAGACGGCACCGGCACGCAGGGAAACCCCTGCTGCGTCGCCCGTTTTGATTCACCGTCAGGTGAATCTTCCGAGACCGAAAAATGAGCGAAAATCAGCGGTTCAACTCCTGACCCCGTTTTTCTGACCCCGTTTTTCTGGCCCGGTCACAAATCCCAGGGGATCAGCAGCGGACCACGCTGGGCTCCTTTTTGCCGCTGAACAATCAGCGGCCTGATCCCGTTCGGCTGCCCGTGCCTGAAAATCCAGCCCGCATCAGCAATTCTTGCCTTCATCGAAGGTTTCCATTTTTGGTTTCACCGTCTCTTGAGTTACCCCCAATCGCTTGGAATCCCCCTCCTTGAATCTATGAAATCGACCCTCCGCTTCGCGTTTAACGTTCCCTCGTTCTTGATTGCGCTGCTCGCCAGTACCCTCGTCCACGCGCAGGCGTTGGGCTCCGCCACAATCAGTGGGCAAGTCAGTAACGCCGCCACCAAGTCCTACTTGCAGGGCGCCCTGGTGGAAATCGTCGGCACGGCCCTCTCGACGACGACCGATCGTGAAGGACGCTTCGAACTCGCCGGCGTGCCCGCGGGCGCGACCACCTTGAGCGTGAGTTATTCAGGTTTGGACGCGAAGCAGGTGCCGGTGGCGGTCGCCGCGGGTCGGCGGAGCACGCAGGATGTCGAGCTCACGTCTGCGATTTATAAAATGGAAAAGTTCACCGTCGCGGGTGAGCGTGAAGGGACGGCCCTCGCCGAGACCTTGCAGCGCTTGGCGCCAAACGTGAAGAACGTCGTCTCTTCGGATACCTTTGGAAATATCGCCGATGGTAACATTGGCGATATGCTTCAGCACGTGGTGGGAATCACCGCTGATTATAACGGTCCCGATGTTCGCCAGATCAGCATTCGTGGCGTGGGTTCTGCGTTGAGTTCCGTGACGATGGATGGTTCCCAAGTCGCGAGTGCGCAGTCGGCGGGCACCGGCCGACAATTCGAATTTGAAACCGCCTCGCTGGGTAATATTGAATCGATCGAGGTTACCAAGGCCCCGACGCCGGATATGGACGGCGCGTCGATCGGCGGGAGCGTCAACCTCGTAACCAAGAGCCCTTTTGATCGGAAAGAAGGCCGCGTCTTCACGTATACAATCGGACTGGCGGCGCAGCCCACTTATTCGGGTCCCGTCGATGCGACGTGGAAGCAACCTATTCGCGGGTTTGGCCCATCAATGAATTTTAATTATTCCGATGTCATCGGTGAAAAGCGGAATATCGGTATCTCGCTCACGGCCACGGTGCATAGCCAGCCGGCGGGCGGCGCGCTCATCAATAGCTCGTACGAGCGCCGGAATGATGAGGGCCCGGCTTTTGCGAATAGCATCAGTCGTTACATTGTGAACGGGATTACGCGCTCGCGAGTCGCGACTGGGGCCAAGGTTGTTTATAAGTATAGCGAAAATACCCAGATTTCGCTGAATAATATTCTTAATTTCTTTCACGAAAACAACGACACGCGCTACCATACGCTCAATTCGCAAGTGACGACCTCGGCCGCGGTTCCTAACTTGATCGCGACGGTCGATTCCGCAGGTAAGCGCACGGGCGGAGGCTTCGTGAAGCCCGGCTACACCAACACGCTCACGCAGATTTTTGCCAACAGCGTCGAACCTGTGACGCCCGCGGCGGAGTACTATACTTCCAAGTGGACGGGCTTGGGGGGCACTGCCAATTTAAATGTGGCTTCAAACGACAAGTCAGGCCGCACCTATGTGTTCGCGCCGAGTGTGCGGCACAAGTTTCCGGGGATGTTGATCGATTACGGTCTCTCTTATTCGAACTCGGCCACCTACTACGATGTGCAACACGAAAACGATAAATACAAGGCACGGCCCACGGCAGCCGCCTTTCTGGAAATTCCCAACCTCGGTTTCGCGATTGATCGTTCGCAAGGAGCCTTGGTTCCGGTCGTGCGCCAAACTGAAGGACCCGATTGGCAGAATTTTAAGAACTATAGTCGTCTTCGCATCGACCAGAACGACCAGCGGGGTTTTGATAAAGTCTATGCGGCGAAGTTCGATCTGAGGAAGGATATCGCCACTAAGATTCCGTTTTACCTGAAGACTGGGTTTACCGCCCAGCGGCAGACTCGCCACCTCTGGACAAATCCCCACCGCTACTTTTACACCGGTCCCGACGGCCTGTTAAATACCGCGGACGACAGCGTGGGCATCGAGGCCTTTAGCGCTTCCGCTAACGACTATACGTGGGACGAAAAAGAATATTATCTGAATCGCGGCGGTGTGCCACCTTGGGTCGATCCGTACAAGGTCGCGGCCCATCGGCGCGATAATCCTACAAAGTGGAAGGAAGATGTTTCCCTCACGAGCGGTCGACTGACGAGCGATCAGCAAATCCAAGAAACCATCGGGGCGGCTTACTTAATGGGTAATGTCCGGATTACGCGTCAGCTTTCGCTGCTGACCGGTCTACGGGTTGAAAATACGAAAGTGAGCGGTAACGGTCCGTTGAATTTTATCACCGCTGAGGAGCGCGCGCGGCGGGCGGCGTGGGTGGGGCCTGTGACCGACGCCGAGGTTATCCGCCGCAACTTAGCCCAATACGGTTCGCGCGCGACGAATCAGGGCGACTACCGCTTCCTGCTGCCGGGTGTGCATACGAAGTATCAATGGACGAGTAATTTGCTGACGCGCCTCAGCTGGTCGACCGGGGTGGGGCGGCCGCCTTTCGGCTCAATTATCCCGAATACTTCGGTTAATGATGCAGGGCAGACCCTCACCGTGACCAATCCAAACCTGCGTCCCCAGTATGGTCGGAACTGGGATTTTACCTCGGAGTATTACTTTAATCCGCAGGGCATGATTTCATTCGGCGCCTTTCACAAAAAGATCACGGATTACATCCAGAGCGACAGCAGCCAGTTTGTGCCAGACGGCGCCAACAATGGCTATGATGGGCAATATGCCGGCTATCGGATTACGACTTCGCGGAATAGCGGCTACGCGCAGATTCGCGGATTGGAATTCAACTACCAACAACAGCTGACCTACCTGCCTGGTTGGGCGAAGGGTCTTAGCCTGTACGGTAATGCCACGAAGCTGTGGACCAAGGGGAATAACTCGGCGTTCGTGACTGGTCCAGGGAGCAGCGCGGGCGGTACCTTGGCCGGTTTCCTCGATTTTACCGGTAATATTGGCGTCGGCTTTCGCGGCTACGGCTTCGATCTCCGCCTGCAAGCGGTCTACCGTGGCGAGTACTTGATATCGAACTCGGCGACGCCCGCACTGGTCACTTGGCAACTCCCGAAGACCTCGTGGACGTGGAAATCCCGCTACGCCTTTACGAAGACCGTCAGCGGCTTTTTTGACGTAGAGAATTTCACCGAGACCTTGCTCGACAATCGGTACGCGGCGTTTCGCGATCGCCCGAATTCCTGGCGCACCTTTCACAGCAAGGTCGTGTTTGGCTTGAGCGGTCGTCTCTAAGCAAGACCCACTTGGGGAAAATTCAGCCGCGCGCCGCTCGTGGGAGTGGGCGCGGTTTTTTTGCGCCCGCGCGGGCCCTTCTTAATCGCAGTTGAAACATGGTAAGCGTTCAACTCTGACAGGTGTATCCCGTTCGGCATTCCACCTCGACTCCAAACCCCCAAGCCCGATCCCTTTCTACTGCCCTCACGCTCGAGCGTGGACGTGATCGGGAGCGAGTGAGCGCGAGCCTGGCGGCTAAAAAAGAAACGGGCTACAAGCCGAGCTTGGCGAGGAGCTCCTCGACGGTGAGACGATGATGCGCGGCGACGGGCTTGAGCACGCCGCCGAGCAGCGTGCCTATTTTCAGCGGCTTGTGGTTGGGCACGGTGACGTGATGTGCGCCGTTGACCTGGGTCGTCAGCCGGACGTGCGAGCCGTCCTGCCGCACTCGCTCGTAGCCCAGCACGCCCAACGCGCGGGCCACGTCCTGGCCGGAGAGCTGGCGCGGGACTCTCACGTCGCGAGCACTTCGTCGCGGACGAAGTGGAGCCGGATGAGCCGAGGCATCGGGCCGGGCACGCCGTCGCCGAAGTGGCATTGCACGGCGTCGCGCACCATGTCGCGCAGTTCGTCCATGGTCTCGCCCTGTGTCGCGATGGCGTGGCCGAGCGCGGTCGCCACATAGCCGCCGTCCGCCTCGTCCTCGCGCACTTCAAAAATAATTTCGATCATGGCGTGCAGTGTGCGGAGTGGCGGACGGGTTTCAACTCTCGCGTTCGCGGGGGGGTGACACTTCGCGTGCGTTTTTTTGAGGTCCGCAATCGTGACCTTCGCGTAGATCCGCAATCGTGAGCTTCGCGTAGGGCTGCAAGGTGTCGAGGTGCTCGTGGCCGAGGAGTTCTTTCACGTGCCAGAGCTTCGCGCCGCCGCGGATCGACTCCGTGGTGCAACTGGGGCGGAAGCTGGCTGACTCACCGCGGCCAGCTCCTGCCTACTCTACCCCCGTTTGCCATTCAGAGGTAAAAAATTAGCCCAGCGTGTCAGGCCAGAGCAGCGATGGCCGGTAGCTCGTGGTCGGGTGCGGCTTGGCCGGACGCACAGGTGCGGCTTTACGTGTAGCCCAATCCCGGTATCGTGTCGCGGCATGAGCACCATTACCGCGATCCTTGAGCCGCACGCCGATGGCACGCTGCATTTGCCGCTGCCGACCGCATTCTCGGGCGGAAAAGTGAAGGTCACGGCGACCCTCGCGGTCGCCGAAGAATCGGGGGAAACGGTGCGGGCGACCCCGGAAATGGTGCGGCAACGGATGGCGGCGTTGGCACGGCTGCGCGAATTGAATCCGTTCCGGGAGGTGGTTGATCCGGTGGCTTGGCAGCGCGAAATCCGCGAGGATCGTCCCGCCCCGGGTCGGGACTGACATGGTGCTGGATACGAATATTCTGATTTACGCCACCGGGCCAGACGGCCCGAAACTGCATCGTTGGCTGGCGGATCCCAATGCGACCGTGAGTGTGATTTCCCGGATCGAGACGCTCGGCTTCTACAAAATCACGCCGGAAGAAAAGAGCGCGCTGACGGCGATGTTGGCAACGTTGCCCGAATTGGCGCTGAACGAAACGGTCGCCACCACCGCGATCATGCTCCGCCAGCAACGCAAGATGGCGCTCGGCGACGCAGTCATCGCGGCGACCGCGCTCACGCACAACCTGCCACTGGTCACGCGCAACACGCAGGACTTCAAGCTCGTCGCCGGACTACGCCTGCTCGATCCGTTTGCGACCGCCACCTGAGACGCGGTCAGGAAACCGGGGTCAGGTGTTGGGGTTTGGGGTTCGTCGATTTTCCGGGTGAAGGAGTCTTGCTTGGGAGGTTCCGAGACGTGCGCGGCCTGCCACGCGCATGGCGGGGTAGGCAATGGGGTTTTGCCGAGCGCTCACTCCCGCGCTCCTCACAACGCCGCCAGCAGTCCGCCGTCCACGTAGAGGATTTGGCCGTTCACGAAGTCGCTCGCGGGTGAGGCGAGAAAGACCGCCGCGCCGGCGAGCTCTTCGGGTTTGCCCCAGCGGCCGGCCGGCGTGCGACCGCAGATCCATTTGTTGAACTCGACGTTCTCCACGAGCGCGCGGTTCAGCTCCGTCACGATGTAGCCGGGGCCGAGGCCGTTGCACTGGAGGCCGTGCTTTGCCCACTCGACGGCCATTGCGCGCGTGAGCATTTTTAAGCCGCCCTTCGCCGCCGAGTAGTTGGCGATCGTCGGCCGGCTTACTTCACTCATCACGGAGCACGTATTGATGATTTTTCCCGCGCCACGCGCGATCATCCGCGGCGCGACGGCCCGCGCGACGAGGAACACGCTCGTGAGATTCGCATCGAGCACCTCGCGCCACTGCGCCTCCGTCATCTCGGCGAGCGGAGCGCGGCGTTGGATGCCGGCGTTGTTGATGAGAATATTAATCGGCGCAAACTCGGCCTCGATGCGCGCGACCTCGTGTTCGATGGCGGCGGCATTGGTCACGTCAAAGGCCGCAAACGTCACGCGCGCTCCGGACACGGTCGCTCGCACGGTGTCGGCGGCAGCGGCGAGTTTCGTGGCATCGCGGCCGTTGAGGACGACAGCGGCGCCGGCCTGCGCGAGCCCGCAAGCGAGTGCGAGGCCGATGCCTTGACTGGAGCCGGTGATGAGCGCGGTGCGCCCGGTGAGGTCGAAGAGGGGTTTTTTTGCGGACATAGACGTTCAGGAGACTTCGATGCGGCGCACACGGCCTGACAAGAGAAACAGCGACGCGGTCGCAAGCGGGGCCAACACCGCGGCGGTGATCAAGATCGGCGTATAAGAAAAATGGTCGACCACCCAGCCGGTGGAAAACGTGAAGATCACCGCGCCGAGGCCGGCCGCCGTGCCGGCGAAACCGGCGATCGAGCCCACCGCGCCGACGGGAAAATAGTCGCTCGCGAGTGTCTGCACGTTGCCGACCCAAAATTGAAAGCCGAAAAGCGTGATGCTCAGGCAGACGATCGCGGCAGGCGCCGACGTCGCGAACGCGGTGGCGAAACCCGCGAGCATCGCGACGGTGCCAATCGTGATCGCGGTCTTGCGCGCGCGGTTCACGTCGCCCGCGCGCCGCAGCAGATAGCCCGAGAACCAGCCGCCCGCGAGGGCACCGAGGGCCGCGGCGACGTAGGGCACCCAGCCCGTGGCTTTCAGTTGCTTGAGGTCGAAGCCGCGGGCGTCGGAGAGGTAGAGCGGCATCCAATTCACGTAGAGCCACCAGATCGGATCGCCGAAAAACCGCGCGACCACGATGCCCCACACCTCTCGGCGGCGCAGCAACACGGCCCACGGCACAGGCGGGTGTTGGGGCGCTGCCGCTGCCGCGGTGGCAGCTGCCGCCGCCGTTACGCGTTCATCTTTCGGATACAGCGCGAGCCACAACGCCAGCCAGACAAAGCCCATCGCGCCGGTGATCACGAACACCGCCTGCCACCCGAAGTCGTCGCGCATCCAAATAATCAACGGGATCGCGAACGCGGGTCCGAGCGAGGCGCCGGTATTGGCAATGCCCATACCGAGTGCGCGTTGGCGGGCGGGAAACCACGCCGCGATCGTACGCGTTGCACCGGGCCAGTTGCCGGCTTCACCCAGACCGAGCAGTCCGCGCAAAACACAGAGGCTCGCCACGCCGCGCGCCGCCGCCGTGCCGATCTGGGCGACCGACCACACCACGACCGCCACCGCGAAGCCGAGTCGGTTGCCGATGCGATCGAACACCGCGCCCCAAAGAAACATCGAGAGAGCGTACACGAGGAGAAACGAATTTGCGATCCACGCGTAGTCGACGTTGGTGAGCTTAAACTCCGCGCGCAGCACCGGCGCGAGCGTCGGCAGCGCGAGCCGGTCGAAATAGTTGATGACGGTGCCGAGGAAAATCAGCGCGATGATCACCCAGCGCCACGGGCGCTCCGGGGGCGCCACTTCGGCACTCATAGCGGGCAAACCCTTTCAAGTAATTCAACCACGGATAGACACGGGTGAACGCGGATCGGCTGAGTTCTGCATTTGTGTCTACCCGTGTGCATCCGTGGTTAAAAACTCCGGTTTGTAGGTCTCACTTAAATTTATCCCGCATCGCTTGGATGCCGGGGATTTTTGCGAGGAGGTGCGTGTGCGTCGGCTCGAAGAACTGCACCAAGCCGCGGTGTTGCTGGCCGACGAGAATCGTGAAGATGTAGCCCTCGTGGCCCGGCGCACGCAGCGTCGGATGGTAGCCGTGATCGATGCAATACGTGTCACCGTGGCGCGTCATCACGACCTCTGGTTCCGCGCCGCCACCGTCGGCGTCGTAGCGGAACTGCGCGCCGAAGCCGGTCTCCGGCCGGTAGCGGTAGTGATAAATTTCCTCGTGGTTCGTCTCCTCCGGCAACCGATCGGTGTCGTGTTTGTGCGGCGGATACCCCGACCAGCAGCCGGGATCGCCGTAGAGTTCGCTCACGAGCAAGTTTCCAGCGCGACCCGCCGCGTTCTGCCCCAGAATGTGAAAAATCCGCCGACGCGAATGCGTGTCGTGCGAGCCGACTTCGACCATTTCAACTGCTTCGGGCGTGATCCGAAACGGCGCGAAGGGCTGCGTGCAGGCGGCCCCGGCCACGGCGACTTCGGTGCCGTCGCGGAGGGCTCGCACCGTGACGCGCGCGGAGGTGCCGCAGTAAACGGAGTCCGCCGGGCCCTCCCAGATCGTCGCGCGGCGACCGACGTGTTCAAACGCCATGCCGTCGGCGACGATCTCCGCCTGGCCCGTCATCACGACGCAGAGCAGCTCGCACCCCGGCACTTCCAAGGTGTGCGCCTCGCCGGCCCGCAAGCGCAGCAAGTTGAAATAACTCAGTGCGAGCACCCCGTCGCGAAGTTGCACGAGGGGTTGATTGTCGTTGTCGCAGGCGCGGAGTAAACGGGGCATGGGAGAAAAGGAATCTGCCGAAAGTGATTAGCGGCGCGGGGCTCGGGCGGCCAATCTCCAATACTGACCGGGGGCGGGTGTGCCGCCAAACTTCGTAAAGAGCGCGCGAAAGTCGGCGTCGTCTTCGTGGCGCTGCGCCTCGTCGAGGAGGGGCAGGAGCCGTGCGCGGTCAGTGGCCTTGATGTCTTCCTTGGGCCACGTCTTGGCCGGATCGGCATACGGAGCCACGTAACGGAGGGCGGTGCGCAGGTTGCGACCATCGGCGGTGGAGAACGTCCAAAGATCCACCCCCACGTGTTCTCCGAGGCGGGCGAGCCGCACGAGGGCTTCAAGGTTAAAGCACGAATAATCGAGTGACTTCGTGCGCGCGAGTTCGAGGGGTTGGCGGCCGTCGGGCTCGATCTGGCGCGCGATCCGTTTCGCGGGCATGGCCGCGAGCAGGTTTCGGGCGTCATCCACGCGGCCGACGGCCAGCGCGAGCGCAACGGTCTGCACGTCGTACCACGAGCCGTGGTTGTTCTCCGCGGCGGCTTCGTCGCGACCGTTTTTGCTCGTGGTCAGCCATTGATAATACGCCGCGAGCCAAGTCGTCATGGCGTCGGCGTCCGGCTTGGACCACGCGGGCGAGCCGGCGAGCAGCGCCAGGCCGTCGATGAGGCCAATCAGATGACGGGTCTCGATGATGCCGATGCCGCGACCCACGTTGATGCCCGGGATGGCCTGCGCGTATTCGAGGTGAGGATTCATGCGCGTGGCGGCATCGAGAAACCAGACGCGCGTGAGCGTCGCGGCTTTCTGTGCGTAGCGCTCGTCGCCGGTAAAGAAGTAGGCGAGACCCAGCGTCTCGACGGAGCCACACGTGCGGGCGAGGGCGGCGGAGTCGGTGCCGCGTTTGCTGTCGGGGTTCACCTTGCCGTCATCGCGAATGTAAGGGAGCCCGTCCGGTTGCTTCGGGTCGGGCCACCAGTAAGGCGCGAAACTGAAATAGTCGTGTTTGTCGCCGCTCGCGGCCGTGCGCGTCTTGTCGAGCACGGAGGCGGGTGTGCGCGTGAGGAGTGGGTCGGCCTCGGCGCGAAGCTGGGCGAGCGGCGCCGTCAATCGCGCATCGCCGCGCGCGAGGGCGGCGCGGGCGGCCACGAGGCCCTCCGATCGCAGAGCAATGGTCCGCGGAGCGTCCGCCGCACGCGCAAAGGAAAAACTGGCGAGTGCGAGGGCAGCGACGACGAGGCCAAAGCGACGAAGCAGAGGGATCATACCGAATTTTTACTGAAGTGAATTAGAAATCAGTTCGCAGAGAGAAGGCGAATGCCCGCGGGTCTTCGCGGAAGCCGCGGCGCACGAAGACCACGTTGGAAACGCTGTCGATATCGAGCTTGGTGGCGATGATGGTGTGATCGTCGAGCACGTTGGTGATGTTGAGCTGGTAGGTGACACGAGCCGAGTTTGGCCAGATTCCCGCGAGGCCCGTGGTCTTGTATTGGAGAAACAGATCGCCGAGGGAGCGGGCGTTGCCGATCAACTGGCGCTCGGTCGACACCTGCACGCCGGCCACGTTGCCACTTTGGTAACGCCAGCCGCCGCCGACCGCGAGGCCCTTGAGCCGTCCAGAGCTGAAAGAGTAGCGCGTCCACAGGTTGGCCTTGTGCGGCCGGTTCCCATAGGACTGCTGATCTTCGAGGCGTAACCGCGCGAGCTCGGTATCGGATTGGGCGATACGCTGGCCCACCGTCACGGTGCCGAACGCCTGCGTGCGGTCATAGAGGGTCTGCGTGTTGATCGAGGGGCGGCCAGTGCGGGTGACGTAGGCCTGGTCGAGTTCCTTCCAAATGGCCACGCGTCCGGCCCACCACGGCACGCCTTCGTTGTAGACGTTGGTGGTGGTGCGGTCGGTATAGGCATAGCCCGCGCGCAGGGTCCAGTTGCGGGTGGGATTGGCGAAGAGTTCAAACTCGTAACCGTTGCTCTTGCGATCGCCCAGATACGCGTCGGCCGTGCTGAGGTAGGCGGTCGTCAGCGCGGCCGACGGGGTGAGGCCGGCCTGGCGGTAATAGTAATCGTAGGACGTCATCACGTCGTTGTTCGGCTGCACGAAGACCTGCTCGCCGGCCTGGGTGCGCTCGCCTTTGCTCTCCGTCTGGTAGGCTTTAATCGAGCCGCTGATCCGGTTTTCGAGGAAGCTGAAGGCAAGGCCGTAGTCGTAACCCTGGCCGTTGACGGGCGGAGGAGTTTCTTCGTTGGGCAAAATCGTGCGGTTGCGATCACCCAGCTCGACGCCGCTGGAATAATTCGCCGTGAGCGAAAAATGGCCGGTGGCATGGAAGACGCCGCCGATCGACTTGCGCAGGCCGCTGACTGTCTCGCTCGAAAACCAGTCTTTGCCGATGGGCGCAAACGCGGCCTTGTCGGCGGACGTGGCGAAGCGCCAGAAGCCGGTCGTGGCGTCGCGCACGACCCGGGGTCCTTCGGCGGTGATCGAGTCGTCGCGGACGCCGACCGTGGTCACCAGCCGGCGGCTGAAAAAGTAGTTTTGCATGACCGCCATGAGGGAGTCCGTCGTGATTTCGTCGTCGAAATCGAGAGCGTTGCGCGGGACCCACGTGGTGGTGATCGCACCGACGGCCGGGAAACTCGACGTGAATTTTTCGAGGTTGGCGGGGTTGCCCGGCTGATAGCCGCCGGTGTAGTCGACCGACGGGCCGCCGATCTTGATGTAGCGCCGGCGCGTGACGCGATTGGCGGCGTCCTCGGGGAACCCACCGAACGGCCGGTTGGCCCAAGCTTCGTGGGTGCGGAGACGCGACTCCTGGTTGATGTAGCGCTCGCCCATCACGGCGAAGCGGTGAAAGCCCCAGCGCTCACCCAAATCTTTTTCGTAGGAGAGCGATGCGCGCAACGTGTCGTTGTCGTTGGTCCGCTTGAGCCGGAGTAGATTCGACTCGCTGAAATAGTAGCCATTTTCGAGGAAGTAGGGATTCAGAGTGCCGTTCGGCAGACGGTAATTGAGATCGGCGCGCAGCTGCGGATTCTGCCCGATCATGGAATCGGTGGCCCGCTTCGAGTGGTTGTAGGCCAGCTCCATGTAGACGTTCTTCGTCCAGCGATGATTGAAGATCGCGGATAAGCTGTCGTAGGTGACGGCGGCGAATTCGGCCGGTCCGGTCGAGGTGACGGCGCCGAAGCGTTCGAAGCCTTCGTGCACGATGGGCGCGGTCAGGGTATTGAAGATGCTGGCGTTGGTCGCGAGCGTCGTGCGGTTGGCCGTGGCGGAGGCGCCTTCCCACAACAACGGGGCGACGCTCAGGTCTGGGCCGTAGACGAGCACGTTGCGCAGATTGACGTTACCGGTGCCGGCGGCGGTCGCGTTGAGCACGGTGCCGTTGGCGTTTTCGTAACGCTCGAGCGTTGGGTTCCAGCGAATCGCCCCGGAGTTCCGCTGGCCGATGAAACGGGAAAGGTTGTCGACGTGGTTCCAATCGCGACCCGCCACGCCCTCGGTTTTGTCGTGCTGATACGAAACCGTCAGATCCGTGTCGCGACGGAAACGGTAGGTGGCGGCGAGCGTGATGCCCTGAAAATCGGTGTATTGATGCGGCTGCGGGGAGCCCTTGCGGTCCCACACGCTCATCACGCGGAGCGCGAGGCGATCCTTGAGCAGCACGCGGTTCACGTCGACGGCGGCGCGCTTGGTGCTCTCGCTGGCGACCTTGAAGTCGAAGGCGGTGAGATTCTTGGTGAGACCCGGGGCGCGGGTGCGGAAATTCAAATTACCACCGGCACTGCCGGTGCCGAAGAGGATGGCGTTCGGGCCGCGGGTGGAGCCCACGCGTTCGACGTTGTAGGTGTTGGGTTCGCCGGCGGTGCGGAAACCGTCGGTCGAAAACGAGGCGCCGAGGCCGCGGGCACGGAACGAAAAGCCCTCGGCAAAATTGCTCGTCTGGTTGCCGGTGCCGCCGGCTTCGCCATCGCCGAAGGACACCTCGGCGCTCAAATCGTAGCGCAGAATCTCCTCCATCGTGGTCGCGCCGAGATCGTCGAGCAGGTCCTTGGTGAAAATACTGATCGCGGCGGGCGTGTCGCGCAGCGCCGTGTTGAGCCGGCTGCCTTCCAGCGTATTGGTGGCGGCATACCCGGTGTCGGTCTGCGTCGCGACGACGAAGGGCGAGAGTTCAATGACCTCTTCTTTGGTGGCGGGCGACGCCGGGGCTGCGGCGGAAAAGACGATACCGGGCAGGAGCGCGGCCAAGGCCACGCCGCGCAGGCGCGCAGTGGTAGAGTTCATGGTATTTTTTCGGAGCGCGGGGGTTTCAGTTTTGGTGGTGATATCACTTTTGAAATTTTGGGCTTTTCGCACCTCGGCGGGGCGGAGCTCGGGAGGAGGTGACTGCGGGGTAAGTCAGCGGGCGGGCGCGGCGGCTTTCCAACCGGCCCGAAGCTGCGTGGTGAGCTGCGCGACGAGCGCGGCGTGCTCGGTGCGTTTGGCGAGGTTCTGGTTTTCCTGCGGATCGGTCTGGTGGTCGTAGAGCTCGAGGGCGGCGACCTTGCTGGGGTCGTCGCGATGCAGCCAGGCGGTGAAGCGGTAGCGTTCGGTGCGCATTGAATAGCCCATCAACGGTTGCCCTCCGGTGGCGGAGTTGCCGGGGCGGGGATATTGGCTGAAGGCGGCCGGTTTCCACGGGCGCGACGGGTTGTCGAGGACCGGTTTGAAGCTGTGGCCTTCGAGGTGGGCGGGGAGCGGGAGGCCGGCGAGCTCGGCGAGCGTGGGATAGATATCGACGAACTCGACGAGGCCGGTGGCCTTGGCGCCGGCGTGTTTCATGCCGGGGACGGAGAGCAGCAGCGCGCCGTTGGTGTCGTTCTCGGCATTGCTGTGTTTGCACCAGGCGTCGTGCTCGCCGAGTTTCCAACCGTGATCGCCCCAGAGAATCACGATGGTGTTCTTGCGCAGGTCGAGGCGGTCGAGTTCGTCGAGCACGCGACCGAGCTGGGCGTCCATGTAGGAGATGGCGGCGTAGTAGCCGTGCCTGAGCTGGCGGGCGAGGTCATCGGGGATCGAGCCCTCGGGGATGCCGTGGTAATTGCGGAGTTCGCCGCCGGGCTGGATGGCGTAGTCGGGCGCGTCTTTCGGGCGGAACTTATTCGGAGCGAGCTGGATTTTCGCGGGGTCGTAGAGGTCCCAGTATTTTTTGGGGGCGACGAACGGCAGATGGGGCTTGGAGAAACCGACTGCGAGGAAGAACGGCTCCTTTTTCTTCGCGAGCTGACCGAGGGTGGCGACGGCGAGCGTCGCGTTTGCGCCGTCGGTGAACGTGTCGTCGGGGACATCGGCGCCTTCGAAGGCGGGACCGCGCGAGTTGCGGGGCGTGGCTTCCTTTTTCTTCTTGCCGGATTTCTTGCCGGATTTCTTGGCGGTATCGGCGGCGGTGCCCGGGGCGGCGGACTGGCGGCTGTTGAGCGCGAGGTTCGCGGGGAGACCGTAGGCTTGGCCGCGGGAGGACTGCCACGGCACCGACCACGAGGGGGCATCGTCGAAGCTGCCGTGGTAAATCTTGCCCATGCCTTGGACGAAGTAGCCGTGGTTTTTAAAATGCTGGCCGAGGGTGACGACGTTCGGGAGGGCGGTGCGAAAATGGGTCTCGAGGTCCCAGACCTTGGTGGTGTCGGGGCGCGCGCCGGTCAAGAGGCTGGAGCGCGTGGGGGAGCAGACGGCCTGCTGGCAGTAGGCGCGGGTGAAGGTGAGGCCGGCTTTCGCGATACGGTCGAGGTTGGGCGATTTCACGTAGCCCGCGCCATAAGCGCCGAACTCGGGACGCAGATCGTCGACCGCGACAAAGAGGATGTTGGGCCGATCAGCGGCGTGGGCCAGCACTGGCAGCAACGACAGGCTGAGGATTCGGAGAAGGGTTTTCATGGAGCGAGTGACAGGCAGTGAGCGGGTTGGCGGCGGCAGCGATCGCTTCATTTTTTTCGCTCCTTCTTCTTTTTGGCTTCGACGTTCTTCGCGTGGCGGCCCGACTCATCGCCGGTGTCAGGGATGCCGCCGGAGGGATTCAGCTGGGCGAGAGCAGCGGTGAGGCGCTGGCGAGCGGCGAGCGCGGAGGGAGTCTCGGAGCCGGCGGCGACGAGCTTCTCGGCAAACGGCGCATCGCTCATGTCGAAGAGTTCGCCTGCTTGATTCAACTTCCAGCCGGCTTCGCGCACGTACCAGTTGCGCGCGAGCTGATGAAACACCCACGAGCGCGGTCCGCTCGTTTCCCCGCGCAATTGAGCCGCAAAATTCCGGCCGTCGATCACGGTTTTCTCCGGTAGTTTCGCTCCGGCCAGCGCGGCAAACGTCGGAAGAAAATCGCTCGAGTCCACGAGGTCAGCGGAAACCCGGCCAGCGGGCGTGACGCCCGGCCAGCTGACGATCATCGGCACGCGGCCGCCGCCATCGAGAATCGAGCCTTTGGCCCCGGCGAGTGGGCGACCACCGATGGTGGCGCGGTCGGCGCGGCCATTGCCGGTGCCGTTGTCGCCGAAGAAAACGACGAGGGTCTTCTCGCGCAGCTTCAGCCGATCAAGCTCCGCCATGAGTTTTCCCACCAGCTTGTCCATGTAGCGGACGTTGTCGCCATAGTGGTCCTTGCTGTCGGGCGCGCTGTCGGGTGTGGGCAGAATATCGGTGTGCACGTGGGACAGCGAGTAGTGCGCGTAGAACGGCCGGTCGCGATGTCGCGTCATGAAGTCGACGAGATGCCGGTGCATCAGGTCTGGCATGTATTCCTTGTCGTGCAGGGGACGCTTCTCACCGTTGACCACGTAGGTCTTCACTTTTTCCTGCGTGTTCCAGTAGGCGCCGCTGCCGGCATAGCGCAGGTAATCGTCGAATCCAAAGTCGGACGGCTGCAGCGAGAACTGGCTCCACTTGCCGATCATCGTCGTGACGTAGCCCGTCGGCTTGAGCACGGAGGGGATCAGCTTTTCGTTTTTGGGGGAGATTTCGCCGACCGCGTCTTGATTGCTGCCGCCCGTGCGGAAACCGTAGCGGCCGGTGAGAATCTGCGCGCGCGACGGTCCGCAGAGGGAAATCGTGTAGGCATGCGTGTAACGCGTGCCGCTGCGCGCGAGGGCGTCGATGTTCGGCGTCTTGTAGTGGTCGGCGCCGTAGCAGCCGACTTCGCCGATCCCGTAGTCGTCGGCGAGGATGAAGATGATGTTGGGACGATCCGCAGCGAGGGCCGCGGGTGCGGTGAGCAGTCCGAGGCAGGCGGCCCAAAGCGTGAACGTGAGCGCGGGAATGAGCGAAGTTTTCATTAGGCGAAAAGTGGCGAGGGTTATTTGGGCGTGGCAGCGGATTTTTTTGCGGCAGCTTCGGCTTTGATGGCGGAGCCGATGGGCCACGGCAATACGCCAACGCGTTTCGCCCAACCGTCATACTGTGCCGCCATCTCGCGGACCCGCGCCGGATGTTGGGCGGCGAGGTCGCGCTGCTCGGCGCGATCCGCCCCGAGGTCATAGAGCTCCCAGCCGCCGGGGAATTTCGCCACGAGCTTCCACGAGCCAAAGCGCACGGCGCGGTTGCCCTCGTGCTCCCTGAACAGCGGGCGGAGAGAAGGAGAGAAGGAGAGACGGAGAGACGGAGAGAGTGGGAGATGAGGAATGCAGCATCGGTTTCAGACTGTGGCCTTCCAACGGATGGATTTGTTGCCCGACAAACTCGGTCGGATATTTCGCGCCAGCCACGTCGACGCACGTGGCCATCAGATCAGTCAATTGTCCGGGCTGGGCCTCGATCTTGCCGCGGCGCGACGCGGCGAGGCCGCCGGGATGTGGCTCTACGATCAATTTTCTGGCAACCACAGCCCAGATCGGGGCAACGACAACTTCGACGACAATGAATCCCGCCGCCGTGATTCCGACTATGCCAGTTCAGGTGACAGCTTCAGCGATGACTCCAGCAGTGGGGATTCCGGTGGTGGAGATTCGGGTGGCGGCGATTTTTAGTCGCAAGGCGGACGGAGACGTTCTTCAGAAAAGCGACGTGAGAGGATCGATTCCACGGACAGCTCGCGATGGGATCTGTTTTTTTGATGACCAAAATCTCGGAAATTCCGGTGGCCTCCCCGCGTTCCGAGACCGGACCGCTTCCATTCGCGGGCGAGCAAGAGGTAACGAGCAAGAAAGTCATCCGGCCGTGGGGCCGAGGTGGCGTCGAGGTACGCACCCATTTGGATCAGCGCCATCACACCGCTGAAGACCGGTCGTGGGGTGCTGCGGCTGCCACTCGGTGCTGCCCTGCTCGAACGGGGACTGGGCCCTGCCGTGCCTTTCGAAATCCGGCCTCTCGCTCAAGAGCGGGCTGCAAAAGGTTTACCCTTGATACTCTGGGAGCTGTACCTTCGTCTGCGATTCACCGCTCGGCGAAGTGTGAGAGCGATGACCCCAACCATCATGAATAGGATCCTCGTTTGTAACCCATCTCGTTTCCTGCGGGGCGTCGCCAGTGCGGCCGCCCTCGTTTTTACCCTCACGGTGGCGGGGCAGACGCCGCCGGCCAAGCCTGCCGCCGGATCGGCGGCCGCCGACGAGGCGATCTTGATGGCCGAGTTCAACGTCGCCGGCACCAATGACGGCTGGATGGCGACCAACACGCTCTCCGGCACTCGGACCAATATGCTGCTGAAAGACCTCCCTCGTTCGGTCCAGGTGCTGACCAGCGAATTCTTGAGCGACATTGGCGCGCTCACGATGACCGATGCGAGTGACTACATGAGTGGCATTACCAATGTCGGCGATCAGGACCAGACCAACGATAACAATACCTATCAGGTACGCGGCTTCCGACAGAATAAACCCTATCGTAACGGCATCCGTGAGCCGTCTCCCAGCATGCTCTTCGATTCCGCCACCATGGATCGCGTCGAAGTCCTAAAGGGGCCCAGTTCGCTGCTGTCCGGCGTCGTGGAAGCCGGTGGCATGATGAACTCGATTTCCAAAGTACCAGGGACCAAGCATGCAGCCACCATCACCCTACGCGGTGACAACTGGGGCATGCGCCGTGGAGACGCGGATGTCACCATCCCGCTAACCAAGCGCTTGTCCTCCCGTTTCGTCTTGGTCCGCCAAGCAGGTGATAACTGGCAGCAATATGCTTGGGCTAACCGCACCGTCCTCTATGGAGCGCTGTCCTACAAGCTGACGGAGAATACGCGCCTGACCACCAACGTCGAATACATCGACTATCTGGCCGCTCTGCCGTCGCCGCGCACCGCGGGCACAGCCGCTTTCACTTATTTAACCTTCCGCGGTAACAACGTCCTCAACGGCCTGGATGTCCACGGCGTTTATATTCCCTGGGATTTTAATCCTTTTGGGCCCAACAACCGCCGCGACCAACAGATTATCCGCACCAGCAATCAGGTGGAGCATCGTTTCAATGCCATGCTCTCGGTGCGTGCTTCCGCAAATTACTCTCGATCTGAAAAGTACGACCGCCGGGTCAACGGTTCGATGACGACGAGGAAAGTTAATGGGCTCGACGTACCCAACACCATCACCCTCCTCGGAACCGACGATGACGATACCTTCAAGACGTTCACTTCGCAGGCCGATCTGGTGGGCCGATTCAAATATTTTGGGATCGAACAGCAATCGATCCTTGGGGCGGAGTTCATCGACTATGACCAAATACGCTTTCGATTTAATACCGCCCCGCTCTCCCCCTACCTGTTCAGTACCGGTACGGCCGGCGGGTGGACCGAGATGCTCGATGATTCGCGCTGGAACATACCCAATACCCGGGTGACATCCCAAGTCAGACGTTACGCCTACTCCCTCACCAACGTCTTCGCGCTGTTCAATGGCCGGGTGTTTCTCATGGCCGGGATGCGTCATGACATGGGCACGATCGCCAGCCAAAATCCCCTCAGTGCCAACGTGCTCGCACGGGATACGAAGAGTGATGAGAATGCCGTTTCTCCCACGTTCGGCCTTACCTACCGCGTCACTAACAATCTATCGGTTTTTGCGTCGACGAGCCGCTCCTTTTCCGGAGTACCGGTCGGCAGCGTCGATATCTACGGCGATCCGCTTTCAAAGCATATCAGCGGCGAAGGCCTCGATGGTGGCATCAAGGCCGCGTTCTTTGAAAACCGCCTGATAATCAATGCCACTGCCTTCCAAGTGGATCGACTCAACGAGACTCGTACGGCGATCGAGCAAGACTACCTCGATGCCGGGCTCGGCATTCAGACTGGCCGCTCCATTCAGGATGTGTCCGCACGCTCGCGCGGCTGGGAGACCGACATTATGGTGAGGCCCTTCGCGGGCTACCAAGTAGCCATTACCTACACGAACCTCCATGCCTTCGTTTTATCCAACCGGTCGAGCCCCAATTCCGTTGGCGGACCGCTTTCGCAGGGACCAGGGCGTGAATCGTGGAGCGTCTTCCAAAAGTACGATCTACCGGGCCAGATGCTGAAGGGGTTCACCGTCACTCACAGTCTAGTCTTTCGCGACGGAAAGCGGCCCAATGTGCGCGGCTTTTTACGCCATGATGCGAGTGCCTCCTACCGCACGAAACTCTTCAATAAGAGTGTCTCGATCGTGCTGCGCGTTCAAAACGTGCAAGACATCATGTACTGGCAGGGTTTCCAGTCTCGCGGTGCGCCCCGCACCACGTCGCTCCAGCTTACCACGAGGTTCTGAAGCTGCGTCGCAGACAACGGGGCACGGTTGGCGAGGTGCAGAAGGAAACAAAAAGGATTTTAATGCCAAACCTCGTCGGCTTGCTTCCGTGTCAATAATCAAACTGTGACCCCTTCCGCTTTTCCGCACCGTGCGGCCATGAATTGCCTACGCCCCGGAGAATGCGCCGTATGTCAAGAGTCAATACGCGACCCCTCGGCTCGTCCCGTTGGGACCGCGCGAGCGCGGAATCACGGAACTTCGTAGACTTCGACGAGGGCGACGCGGGTGGTGCGGTTCATACGGGTGGCGCGGGTAGCGAATGGTGACTGGCGCGAGGACCGGAAGCTCTCGAGGGGTGAGTCGTGTCACGTTTTGGCGTCGGCGCGAATAAGGCATCGTCAGGCCGGGGCGGACGATCATCGTGACGATCCCAGATGCCGTCGTTCGCGGACAAACTACCCGTTGATTTTGGGCCGGAGATGACCCGGGGCGAACGCATCGTCGCGTGGGTTGTGCGGGGCGGCCGGGCACCGTGGTGGCGGCGCGTGCGGTGGGCGCGGGTGGCGGGAGTCACCGGTGCACTGGCGGTGGCGGGCTACGTGGGCGTGGCGACGACGGCGTATGGTTTTGTGCGCTACTACCGGCAGATCGATGCCGTGCGGTTTACGGACATTCTGCTGCCGACGCGGTGGGACAACTATCGGGTCGCGCGCGGTCTTCGGCAGATCGCCGAAGCGCAGCGCTTCGTGGAAGAGGGGAAATTCCGGGAGGCGTTCATGTATGCGCGGAGCGGCGTGGCGGCGGCTCCGGCCCACCGCGACGGACGGCTGTTACTGGTCGAGCTGCTGCTGGCGGCGAAGCGTCCGGACGATGCGCGCCGCACGTTGCTGGAAGGCCTCAAAGATCAGGCGACCGATGCGGTTTACCTGAAAACGGTGCTCACGTTTTTGCTCCAGCGGCAGGAAGACGACCTGGTGGTGGCACTCGCACGGCGCCATTTGCCGGTCGTGGGGCCCGGCTCCGAGCCGGCGCGGCTGCTCGCACTCGGCGCGGCGACGGCGTCGTTTTTTAGGGGTAACTACGATGAGGCGGAGGATTTTCTCCGCGCGGCGGCGAAGCTCGCGGACTCGCGCGATGGTCGGCTGCTCGCGGCAAAAATTGAATGGGACCGGGGCTACCGCGAGCTCGCGCTGGTGCAGTTTCGCCAGCTCGCGGTGGAGCGGCCGGGCGATCAGGAAGTGCACCGCGAACTCGTCGGCCACCTGCGCCAGCACGGGTTGGTGGACGAAGCGCGCCGCCGCGGGCTCACGTTTCAAATCGCTTTTCCCACGCAGGTCGGACCGCGGATCGAGTTGCTCTATGCGTATCGGAAGGCCGGTGACAACGCGTGGGTGACCCGCGAGGCTGAGGCTGTGTTGACAGATTTCGCTGACGACGAAGGCGCGCTGCTCGCGCTCGCCGATTTTGCGGCCAACGCGGGTGACGTCGCCTTGATGCGGCGGATCGCCAACTGGGTGGCGGCGCGCGGGCTGCGGTTTGATCCGTTTGCGATGCTCATGGTGGAGACGCTGGTGGTAGCGCGGGACTATCAGGGCGCGATCGACACGATCCGCCGTTACCGCGCGGATTTTCCCGCGTGGGAACGCGACTACGGCGGGCTGGTCGGCAGCCTCCACGCCGCAGCGCTGTTGGGGCTGAAGGACGAACCGGCGGCGAAGACGTATCTGAATCAGTTTCTTGGTCAGCCCAATCTGCGCGCCGATAACCTGTTGGCGGTGGCGAACCGCTTCGCGGAGCTCGGCTCAGAGGAAGCGGCGCGCCGGGTGCTCGTGCGTGCGGTGGAGGTCGATCCGCGGAACCAAGCCGCCCTCTCCCGACTCGTGGAACTCGATGTGGCGCTCAACGCCGGCGAAGACCTGGCCGTCCACGTGCGCCGCCTCGTGCAGATGCGGCGACCCTCGCCGGAAATCTTGCGAGTGGTGCACCACAAATTGGGGAGCGATTTGTTTCTATTTTCGAAGGAGTGTGCGCTGGCCTTGGAGCTGGTGACCGAGACGTTGGCGCGCGGGTCGGCGGGCGGGGTGCGGCGGTGAAGGGTTGCCCGGAGCGGGCGAATCCTCCGCAAAAAACCCGCCGGGCGGCGACGGGTTTTGAGTCCTGCGGGAGCGTGGGAAATCAGGTGGCGATGCGCTGACGGCGCCGGTGCCAGACGGTGCCGACGAGCGCGAGCGCGCCGAAGATCGCGGCGTAGGTGGAGGGCTCGGGGATGGCGGAGACGGAGCCGCCAAGCGATAGCCCGTCGACGCTGGTGGAAGAGATAAACCCCCATCCCCCCGTGGCTGTTTGTCCACTCGCGAAGAACCGCATGGTGATGGATGTATTTGCATCAACATTCTGTAACGCGCTAACACTCGTGAGATCTACCGTTGGTGAAGTGGACGGAGTCCCGATTAGGGTGAAACTGCTGCCGATCAAGTTGAAATTTGTCCCATCGGTGCTGTAAGCCCACTGCATCGTAACCCCCGGCGTAGCTGCATAGGAAGACGTTCCAGCAAAATTCGAATCTATCGACGAGAGTGAGAACGTATATCCGGCGGAGGGAGAGACAACGAATTGGAAATAGTCGGTGTTCGCCGTCGAAATACCGTTGTTCATAAAGCCTGTGGTGCGAAACGAATTGTTGGCTCCGCTCGCCAATGCAGTTGATCCCCGGGTAAGTGTATTAAAACCTGAGGTATCAATATTTGATGAGACCGTTGTCGCCGCGTAGGTCACGGGAGGTGAACCGGAGAGGATGCCGGAAAAATTCCAAGCTGCGATCTGAGCGTTACAAGATGAGGAAACCGTTACCAGAAAGGTAAACGCTCCGATCATGTTTTTGAATTTTTTGGATCTACTCATGATGGAAATTGATGGAGGAGAAGGAAGGCGGGTGGAAGCGGGCGGGCGGGTGAGCGAAGCGACGAGGCAGGACGTTTAGGCGATTCGGCAGGGCCGCAAGCGGGAACCGGTCGTTTGATGTGACAAGTGTGTGTCGAGCAGAAGGCCGGGTGGCCGAGGTGCCATTGCGATGCGAACGGAGGCGCGTAATGGAATTTTGTGGACTGAACGAGGGGAGCGAACGGGCACTAATCTGGTCAAGGGTTGGTGCTCGCCGCACCGTCGAAGGACTGCGGTGGAGGCGAGCGTGCGGAAGGTGCTGGGAGCGTGGTGCAGGTGGAGGCGAAGTGCGGCCGGCAGGAGGGAAAGGCCGGCAGGTTAAATTCTGGTGACGTGGGTTGTTCGGGCGTGCGCGGGGGCCCGACCTGGACAGCGTGGCGAACCATCATGACTAAATGTCTTCGATTTTTGCGGCCGCTGTCGGGCGTGTTCGCCGTCCTCCTCGCCGTGTTGGCTGCGTTGCCGGTTCGCGCCACGATCGGGGTCCCGTTGCAGGCACAGTTGGGCAATCCCAGCGCGGCTACGGCCGATCCGGCGAATCGCACGCGCTACCTGATCCTGCGGGCACAATACGCGATGGACTATAACGACACTACGCGGGAGCCCAACTGGGTGGCGTGGAATCTGACGACGGGCGACGTGGGGAGTGCGGGGCGGTCGTCGAGTTTTTTCCCGGATACGACGTTGCCGGCGGGCTTCACGGTCGTGGGCGACGGGGACTATTCCGGGTCGGGCTACGACCGCGGTCACATGTGTCCCTCGGGGGACCGCACCGTTTCGCGGGCTGACAACGATGTCGTTTTCTACATGACGAACATGATCCCGCAGGCACCGGATAACAATCAGGGCGTGTGGAACAATTTTGAGACCTACTGCCGCACGCTCGCGAGCGCGGGGAACGAGGTTTTGATTGTGACCGGGCCGAGCGGTTTCGGGGGTTCGAAGATTGCGAGTGGCGTGAGTATCGCGGGCTTCACGTGGAAAATTGTGGTCGTGGTGCCGCTCGGCAGCGGCACGGCGGTGAGCCGCGTGACGGCGGCGACGCGCGTGATCGCGATCAAGGTGCCGAATGTGCAGGGCGTGCGCAGCAATCCGTGGCAGCAATACGTGACATCGGCGGCGGTGATCGAGGCGGACACGGGCTTTACGTTTTTTACGGCGCTGCCGGCCGGGGTCGCGGCGACTCTGCGTGCGGTGGTCGATGGTCAGCCGACGACCGGGGCACCGGTGATCACGAGCCAACCGACGGCGCAGACGGCACCGGTGGGCGGCAACGCGACGTTTGCCGTGACGGCGACCGGAAATGCGACGCTCACCTACCAATGGGCGAAGGATGATACCGATCTGCCTGGCGAGACCGAGGCGACGTTGAGTCTGACCAACGTGCAGTTGGCCGATGCGGGGAACTACAGTGTGACGGTGACGAATTCCGTGGGCTCGGTGACAAGCAGCGCGGTGGCGCTGGTGCTCAGCGGTGTGCCGCCCACGATCACGATGCCGCCGGTGGCGCGCACGGTGACGGCGGGCAGCGTGGCGACGTTTTCGGTGGTGGCGGGCGGCTCGCCCACGCTCACCTACCAGTGGCGCAAGACCACGACGGCGCTGACCAACGGCGGGAAAATTTCCGGTGCGACGGGCGCGACGCTCACGGTCACCAACGCGCAGGTGGCGGACGCGAGCAGCTACGATGTGGTCGTGACCAACGGCAGCGGCTTCGTGACGAGCGGGGCGGTCGGGCTGACGGTGACGACCGCGGCTCCGACGATCGTGACGCCTCCGGTGGCGCAGAGCGTCACGATCGGAGCGACGGCGACTCTGATGGTGGCAGCGAGAGGCACGGAGCCCCTCAGCTACCAGTGGCGCAAGGGCAGCACGGTGCTGACGAATGCCGGAAATATTTCCGGTGCGACGAGTGAGACGCTCGTCATCACGGGAGCGCAGCTCGCCGACGCTGGGAGCTTCGAGGTGATGGTGAGCAACGGACAAACGCCCGATGCGACGAGTGCGGCGGCTCTCTTGACGGTGAGCGCGGCACCGCCGACGAGCACGGTGGTCTGGGGTTTTGCGACGGCGACGCCGACGAGTGGTCTGCCGGGCGATGTCAGTGGCGGCACGGTGACGCAGGGGAGCAACAACGGCACGTCAACGATGCTGGCGGCGACGTCCGCCTCGGGCACTTACACAGGAGCGACGGGCGGCAATAATGCGGGGCTCGCGGCGCGCCCGGGGGCGCTGGACAAAACGGCGACGACGGGATCGGCGTATTTCGAATTCCTGCTGACCCCGGTGGCGGGCAAGGCGCTCACGGTGCAGGCGATTTCGTTTGGCTCGCGCAGCACGAGCACCGGTCCGCAGGCCTACGATATTTTCACGAGCGTGGATAATTTTGCGACGCGGGTGGCGACGGGAACGTTGACCAACACGAGCGCGTGGGCGCTGCAAAGTCCGGCGATGACAACGGTGACGGGCGGGATCGGCAGCACAGTCACCGTGCGCCTCTTCGGCTACAATGGCACGGGTAACGCCACGGCGAGCACGGCGAATTGGCGGATCGACGATCTTAAAGTCACGGTCGCGACGGCGACGCCGGCACCGGTGGCTCCGGCCGTGGCGAGTGTCGGGCCGGTGGCGGGAGCGACGGGGGTGAGCCCCGCGACGCCGATCACGATCACGTTTAACCAGGCGGTGACCATGACGAGTGGTTGGTTTGCAATCAGCAGCACGAAGAACGGCCCCGCGGCTGCTGCGGTGACCGGCGGACCGGTGGCGTTTACGCTTTCGCCAGCCGTGAGTTTTGCGGACAACGACGCGGTGACCGTGACCGTCTTTGCGGCGCAGGTGGCCGATCAGGCGACCGGGGCGCTGCGCCCTGGGGCGGACACGACGTGGAGCTTTACGACGGTGGCACCGGTGGCACCGAGCATCACGACGCCGCCGGTGGCGCAGGCCGTCGCGGCGGGGGGCACGGCAACGTTGACGGTCGTGGCGGCGGGCACGGCCCCGATCGGTTATCAATGGCGGAAGAACGGGGTAGCGATCACGGGCAATGGCACGGCGTCAACGGCGACGCTCACGTTGGCCAATGTGCAGGCGGCGGAGGCGGGCGACTACGACGTCGTGGTGAGCAACGGCGTGAATCCTGCGGCCACGAGCACGGCAGTGGCGCTGACGGTGACGGCGGCGGCGCCGACGATCGTGACGCCGCCCATCGCGCAGGCGGTGGCGGTGGGGGCGAACGCGAGCTTCAGCGTCGGGGCGAGCGGCACGGCGCCGCTGACCTACCAGTGGCGCAAGGGCGCCACGGCGCTGACCGACGGCGGCAGCATCGCGGGCGCGGCGACGGCGAACCTCACGCTGACCGGCGTGACGCTGGCGGACGCGGGCAGCTACGATGTAGTCGTGAGCAACGGCGTGGGCACGCCCGCGACGAGCACGGCGGTGGCGCTCACGGTGAGTGCGCCGGCCCAAGCGACCATCGCGTGGGACTTTGCCACGGCGGCGCCGACCAGCGGATTGCCCACGGAATTTTCCGGCGGCGTGGTCACGGTGGGGAATAACAACGGCACGACGACGCTGCTGGCGACGACGTCGGCCTCGGCCGGCTACACCGGCGCCTCGGCGGGCAACAACGCGGGCGCGGCGGCGCGCACGGGCGCACTCAGCACGGCGGCGAGTGGCTCGGCGTATTTTGAATTTACCGTCACGCCGGCGGCGGGGAAACAAGTGAGCGCGACGAGCCTGAGCTTCGGCTCGCGCAGCACGGGCACCGGGCCGCTGGCCTACGCGGTGTATGCGAGCGTGGATAGTTTCGCGGCACCGCTGTCGAGCGGGACCTTGCTGGCAAACAGCAACTGGTTGCTGCAAGCGCCGGTGTTGACGGCGGTGACGGGTGCGGCGGGCACGGCGGTGACGTTTCGCATTTATGGTTTCAATGGCGCAGGCAACCCGGGCGTGGGCACGGCCAACTGGCGCATCGATGATTTGAAGCTCGGCGTGAATGTGGGCGGCGGCGGCCCGACGGTGCCGACGATCACGACGCAGCCCGTGGCGCAGACCGTGGCGCCGGGCGCGACGGTGACGTTGAGCGTCGTGGCGAGCGGCGGCCCGGGCCTGACCTACCAGTGGCGCAGGGGCGCGGTGGCGCTCACCGATGGCGCGGGCGTGGCGGGCGCGACGACGGCGACGTTGACGTTGAGCAACGTGCAGGCGGCGCAGGGCGGCACCTACGATGTCGTCGTGAGCCTCAGCGGCAGCGACAGCGTGACGAGTGCGGGCGCGTTGCTCACCGTGTCGGGTCCGACGGGTGCGCCGGCGATCACCACGGAACCGGTCGCGGCGGCGGCGATGGCGGGCGGAACGGTTACGCTCTCCGTGGCGGCGACGGGCACGGGGCCGCTCAGCTACCAGTGGAAGAAGGACAATGTCACGGTGGCGGGCGCGACCGGCGCGACGTTCACGTTGAACTCCCTCACGGCCAGTGCGGGCGCCAGTTACGCGGTGGTGATCACCAACTCCATCGGTGTGGCGACGAGTCGCAGCGTGCCGGTCAACGTGGTCGGGGCGACGCAGAGTGTCGCGGGACCCGGATATGTTGCAGGCGGCACGGTTTCCCTCGTGAATGTAATCGCCTACAGTGGTCCGCTCGCGGGCTATAGCTGGCAACTCCTCCTGCCGACCGGCTGGACCTATGCGAGCAGCACCGGCAACGCGGCCGACACGCCGCCGACGGTGGGCGCGGGCAGTCTCGCCGAGTGGCAGTGGACGACGAATCTCGGGAGCCCGGCGTTGTTCACCTGCACGCTCAACGTGCCGATGGGCGTGGTCGGCGCGCAGACCGTGAGCGCGATCTTCGTGGGCAAACGGGCGGACGGCACGACGTTCCAGGTGCTGGTGCAGCCGGACCCGCTGACGATCCACCGCTCGGCGGCGTTTCACCACGCCGACACGAATCAAGACGGCGTGATCGGGCTCTTCGAGCTCACGCGTCTGATCGAACTCTACAATACCCGCAACGGGACCGTGCGCACGGGCAAGTATCGCCCTCAGAGTAGCACGGAGGATGGATTTGCGCCCGGTCCGTAACACGTAGTTGAAAAACGATAACGGCGAGGCGTCGGCGGTGGGCGGTCAGGATTTCTGGTTCCCGGGAAGCAGTGAAGAATCGCCGGCGAGCAGGTGCCTGCGCTCAGGTAAATTAGTCGAAGGTTTAACGGGAATTAGACTTGGGCCGGTTATTTCATACCCCGAGGAGATTCGGCCACAGGTTGTTTCGGTGGCGTTGGTCCGGAGTAGCGCGGTGCTTTCGCCCGCGGAAGGAATTTACCTTGGGTTCGGAACGCGGGCTAATACCAAGCGCCGGAAGTAATTGGACTTTGGGTAGCGGCAGGCGTCCCTGCC
>CAMCHO010000013.1 GCA_945874455.1 Opitutus sp. GAS368
CATGCCGCGTTTTTCCGTCGCGCAGCGGCACGTCGGCAAACGACGGCCCCAGCGTTCGCCTTGACAGGGAACCACGTCGTCGTTTGGCCACACGCACTTCGTTCGAACCCAACCCCATCACTCGTCCATGATTCTACGCCGTCTCGTTAGTTGTTTCGCCCTCGCCCTGCTCGCCAACGCCTCGGCCGCCGATCCCACCCCGCGCCGCCCCAACATCCTCTGGCTCGCCGGCGAAAATCTCGCGCACGACCTCGGTTGCTACGGCGCGAAGCACGTGCGCACGCCTCGCCTCGACCGGCTCGCGGCCGAAGGCGTGCGTTACACCAACGTCATCGCGACCAATCCCACCTGCGCACCCAGCCGCTCCGCGTTCTTCACCGGCATGTATCAGACGAGCACTGACACACACCCCATGCGCTCGCATCGCACCGACGCTTACCGACTGCCCGACGGCGTGCGTCCCATCACCCACCGCCTCCGCGACGCCGGGTATTTCACCGCCAACCTCAAGACGCTCGATGGAAAAGAAATCGGCACCGGCAAACTCGATCTAAACTTCGTCAACGAGGGCCCCATCTACCACGAGCACTCCAGCGACTGGTCCGCGCTGCCGAAGGACCGCCCGTTCTTCGCCGTCGTCAACGCCATGGAGTCTGAGTACGACATCTACGACCGCCAGACGTGGAAACACGCGCGCGCCGAGTGGGTCGGCGAGCGGGAGCACGAGAAGATCGCCACCCCCGCCAACGTCACGCCGCCACCCTATTACCCCGACCACCCCGTCGTGCGCGAGGAATGGGCGCGCTACCTCAATTCTGTTTCGGGCATGGACAAACGCTTCGGCGTCGTCCTCGAAAAACTCCGCGCCGAGGGCCGCGAGGACGACACCGTGATCATCTTCTTCGGCGACAACGGCCGCCTCGAGCCCCGCGGGATCCACTGGTGTTACGACAGCGGCCTGCGCGTGCCGCTCATCATCCGCTGGCCGAAAAATTTTCCCGCTCCCGCCCGCTACGCGCCCGGCACCGTCAACGCTGAGCTGGTCAGCCTCCTCGACCTCACCGCCACCACGCTCGCCGCCGCGAACGTCCCGCGCCCGCTCTTGATGCAGAGCCACAGCCTCATCGGCGAGCGGACCACTCCGCCGCGCAGCTACGCGTTTGCCGCACGCGACCGTATCGACGAAACCGAGCAGCGTATCCGCTCCGTGCACGACCCGCGCTTCCACTACATCCGCACGCTCAGCACCGGCCCGACCTTCGCCTCGCTCAACCGCTACAAGGAAAAATGTTTCCCGATCTATCCGCTCATGCGCCAGCTCTTGGCCGAGGGAAAACTCACCGGCGCGCCCTTGGAGCTCATGCAACGCACCGGCCCGGGCGAAGAGCTCTACGACCTCCGCTCCGACCCCCACGAAATCAAGAACCTCGCCGCGTCCACTCAGCCCGAGCATCGCGAAGCGCTCATCCGCCTGCGCGCCGCCCTCGACACGTGGATGGCCGAAACCGGCGATCGCGGGCACATCCCCGAGCCCCGCGCAATCGTCGCGCCCTTCGCCAAAGAAATGCACGACTGGTTCGGCACCCCCGCCTGGGCGCAGGCGCAGTCGGGCGCGGCCCCGGCCCCGGCTGCCGCTCCCGCACCCACGCGGCGCTGAGCGTATCCGCGTTCCCCGTCCGACGCCTTGCTCCCGCCGTGATCTTTGGCGGCCCTGCCCGCACCGGCCTCACGGCTTGACGCGATTTTTTTGTCTAACACGATGTTAGACATGAAGAGCGCCAGCATCCGCACCGTGCAGCATCAACTCGCCGCGATGATCGCCGAGGTCGAAACGCGCGGCGAAATTGTGATCACGCGGCATGGTCGTCCGGTGGCCCGGCTGTCTCCGGTTGCCCCGGACAACGGCTCGCCCGCAGCGGCTGGTTCTCCCGCCGCCATCCGCAGCTATTGGCGCCGCCGTCCGCTCCCGCCCGCCGTGCAATCGACCGTCACGCACGCCGAACTCGTCGCTGACAGTCGCGGTCCGGTATGAATGCGACGGCCTACGCCGACACCAACCTGCTGGCTTCGCTCTACCTGGCCGATGCCAATACCCCGGCGGCGCTGGCGGCCGTCTCCGCCGCCGGCGCGCCGCTCCTGTTGACCTCGTGGCAGCAGTTCGAATTGGAAAACGCATTCCAACTTCGCCTGTTTCGCCGCGAATCCACCCGCGCCGACCTTGCCAGTGCCGAGGCCCATCTTATCCAGGATATTTCTGCCGGCATGGTCGCCGTCGTTGCTCTGCCCGTGGCGTCCGTCCTGCCGATCGCCCGTCAGCTGACCGCGCGCCATACGGCCCTCGTCGGCACCCGGGCCTTCGACATTTTCCACGTCGCCGCCGCGCTTCAGCTCAAGGCGACTCGCTTTCTCACGTTGGACACGCGCCCGCGCGCTCTCGCCCGCGCCGCCGGCTTGCGAACCACGTAGTTCGACCCGCGCCACCACTCAACCACAGGTCCCTTTACCCATCCTCCAAGCGCTGCTCCTCCCCATGTCCGCCTTCTCCGATCCTCTCCGCGATGCCCGCGAAAAATCCGGTGTCCTCAAATGCCCGTTCCACGGCGAAGACATCACCATGATCCTCCGCCACGGAGACGTGCGCCAGGCCGCGAAGGATTGGCAGACCTTCAGCTCCGATGCGCCTTTCCGCGTGCCGATTCCTTCCGAGGAGAAAGTGCGCTCCATGCGCCAGCTGCCCATCGAAACCAATCCGCCCGAGCACGGCGACTACCGCGCCATCGTCGAACCGTTCTTCGCTCGCGCCAAAGACACCGCCGTCATCGCCCAGGTCGAGGCCCTGATCGACGGCCTGCTCACCTCCGTCCTCGCCCGCGACTCCGTCGAAATCGTCAACGAGTTCGCCCTACCCGTGCAGTCCCGCGCTCTGACCTATCTGCTCAACGTGCCCGCCTCCGAGGGCGAAATCTGGATCGGCTGGGGAATCCATGTGTTCAAGGTCACCGGCGGTGAATTCAAAACCGGCAACGTCCTCGAAGATTATCTCCACCGGAAATTCGACGAGGCCCAGGCCAATCCCGGCGCAGATTTTTTCAGCGCGCTCACCCAAGCCACCTATCGCGACCGCAGCCTCACCCGCGAGGAAATGATGGGCTTCGCCAACCTCGCCTTCGCTGGTGGTCGCGACACGATCATCCACACGATCTCCTGCGCCCTCGGCCATCTCGCCGAACATCCCGAGGCCCTCGAGTATCTCCGCGCCGACCCCAAGCGCATCACGCTCGCGAGCGAGGAATTTTTCCGCGTGTTCATGCCGCTCAATCATATCGGCCGCGTGTGTCCCGCCGACACCGACGTCCACGGCGTCCCCGTCAAAGCCGGCGAACGCATCTCGCTCGCGTGGGCCTCTGCCAATTTCGACGCCACCATCTTCCCTGCGCCCCACGAAGTGCGCCTTGATCGAAAACCCAATCCCCACCTCTCCTTCGGTTTCGGCACCCACCTCTGCCTCGGCGCCCCGCACGCCCGTCTCATCCTCCGCACCCTCCTTCGCCTCTGCTGCGAACGCGTAAAAGCCATCACGATCCTCCAAGCGACCCAGCACGTCGAACGCGAAGCCACCTTCGACCGCACGCTCGGCTATGACGCGCTGACCTTAAAGCTCACCGCCGTCTAATCTCCGCCAACGCGGGATCACGCGCCCCCATCTCTCGAAAAGCTCTAAGAAAAGTGTCACGTATTACGTGACACTCCCTCTCAAAATGAGCGTTTTTTTGGCAGAATAAATACCGGCGCGATCTTTCCTCGATCGGGACTTCCCCGCTTGCCGCTTGAAAACACTGCGCCCCTCCTTCGTCATTTTCCCGTCCCGTCAACCACCTCCCCCCGCCCCATGAAACCTCGCTGCCTCCTCCGCCTCGCCTTCGTCTGCGCGTTGCTCACCCCGTTCCTGTCGTCGAACGCGGCGCAACCGAACATCGTCATTTTCTACGCCGACGATCTCGGCTGGGGAGAACTCGGCTGCCAAGGCTACACCAAAGACATCCCCACGCCCCACATCGATGCTCTCGCAAAAAACGGCCTCCGCTTCACCAACGGCTACGTCGCCGCGACCTATTGCAGCCCGTCGCGCGCCGGCCTCATGACGGGCCGTTATCCGACGCGCTTCGGCCACGAATTCAACACCGTCGCCAACACGGTCGGCCTCCGCAGCGATCAGACCACGATCGCGACGCGACTGAAAACCCTCGGCTACGCCACGATCGCCGTCGGCAAATGGCACCTCGGCAATCAACCGGAAAACCTCCCCACTAAGCGCGGCTTCGATGAATTCTACGGCACGCTCAACAACACGCCGTTCTTCCACCCGACCAACTTCATCGATTCGCGCATTTCCAACGAAGTGCAAACCGTGACCGATCCCAATTTCTACACCACCGACGCCTATGCCGACCGTTCGATCGACTGGATCGAGAAAAATAAAACCAAGCCGTGGTTCCTCTACCTGCCGTTCAACGCCCAGCACGCACCGCTGCAGGCTCCCAAAAAATATCTGGAGCGCTTTCCAAAAATCACTGACGAAAAACGCCAGCTGTTCGCCGCCATGATGGCCAGCATGGACGACGCCATCGGCCGCGTGGTCGGAAAAATCCGCGCCCTTGGCCAGGAGGAGAACACCCTCATCTTCTTCATCGCCGACAACGGCGGCCCCACCGCGAGCACGACTTCGCACAACGGCCCCCTCCGTGGTTTCAAGATGACCACCTTCGAAGGCGGCCCGCGCGTCCCCTACATCGCCCAGTGGAAAGGCAAAATCCCCGCCGGAAAAACCTACGACCTCCCGGTCATGAATCTCGATGTACTGCCCACCGCCATCATCGCCGCCGGCGGCAAGACCGATTCGTCCTGGCAACTCGATGGAGTCGACCTGATGCCCTACCTCACGGGCAAACTAACCTCGCGCCCCCATCAAACGCTCTACTGGCGCTACGGCCCGCAATGGGCCATCCGCCACGGCGACCTGAAACTCGTCGTCTCCAAAGGCGGCAGCGGCCAACCGGAACTCTACGACCTCGCCACCGACATCGGTGAATCCAAGGACCTCGCGTCCGCCCAGCCCGCGAAAGTGAAAGAACTCCAAGCCCTCTGGGATAAATGGAGCGCCGAGCAAGCCCCCGCCAGCACCCCCGACGCCAGCGGCGGAGGCGCCACGAAAAAGAACAAAAAGAAACAAGGGAAATGAGCGGGTCCGCGCCATAAAACGACCGCGCCTTTTTGTCCTGCTATTTTCACTACAGCGGGCGTTGCGGCGAGCGGCCGCTGCCACGCCCCACTTGGTTTTATTCCTCGCCGACGACCTCGGCTAGGGCGACCGCAGCGAACATCGCCCCCGCTACCAAGATCGCGATGTGCCTCGGTTAAGGCACCACACCGCCAGCGACGCCGAAGGGCCCGACTGGTCGCGCCGCATCAGCCCCCCACGGCGGCACCGTGCCCGCCGCCGACCACGCGAAGCAGACAAAGCAGGCCGGCCATTAAGCGGTCGCTTCCGCCCGCAACGAAGCCCCGAAGCAGGAGCGTGCTCGCAGGCGATTCACATTCGCACCACGCCCTCGCCTCGGGTTCACGGCTTCACCGTCAGCTCCAAAATCCGCCCCGGCAGCCACCCCACGCGGCTCCGTAATTCCGTCTGCCGCGTGTATTCGAGCACATAAAGTTTACCCGGCCCCGCGATATGCACGTCGATCGGACGGCCCAGCGGCGCGAGGACACTCGTCGTGCGCGCCGTCCACCGGCCATCGGCGCGGCGCTCCAAGCGCAGGTGCAACACATCGAAGCCGTGCTCTTCGCCCTCGGCCGGGCCCGCGAGGAAACTCCCGATCCGTGCGACGAGAAATCCGTTGCGCACGCTCGCCGGCCAATCCGCTCCGAGCCACGTGAGCCCCGTCGGCGAGGTGTGCGCGTTGAACGTGCTCGTCGGCTTCCCGTCCATGATCCCGGCAGGCCCGAGGTTCAGAACTGGCAACACGTAGTCCGGATTCGGCGGCGGCGGCGGCACCATCGTGTGCTCATACCAGCGGTGCGCAGCCGGCGCGTCCCCCATCTGGTAGGGGAAACCATGATGCCGCGGCGCCTCGCCGGGCTTCGGCGGCACAATGGGATCCATCTCCTCAGGCGCGTGCGCATCCGGTCCGTTCGAAACCGTAAAGAGGTTGCCCGCTCCGTCCCAGTCAAAGCTGAACGCATTCCGAATTCCGCGCGCGATGATCTCAATTTTCGGCGCCGCCGACTGCGGGTCCAAACGCCACATCACACCAGTGGTGTCCACCTCGCCCATTTTCCCGAGATGTGAAAACACGCCGGTCTCACCCGCATCCGTGCGCGAACCGCTGCTCACGTAGAGCAAACCGTCGCGGCCAAAACGAATGTCCGACACCCCGTGGTTGTAGGGGCCGATCCCCCACGGATAACTCGTCTGCAGCCACGGCTGCGGCGCGATCGGATCGCCCTCGGCATCGAAGCCCGTCGTGCGGTAGATCCCGCATTCGTTCAACACCACCGGCTTGGCCACCACCCGCTGGTTGACCGTAATCCACAGCCGTCCCGTGTCGTCGCACACGAAACCGAGCGTTTTCAAATCGTCCGACTTCAACCCGACATAGTCTTGGGGCCAGATGATCTGCTTCAGATTTCCGCTGACCGGTTCGAAGCGCCACACGCCGCCGTCGCGCCCGAGAATATAGAATTTACCGCCCTTGCCGTCGCTCGCCAGTCGCACGGCAAAATCTGGCAGCCGCACCAGTTCCCGCAGCGCGAACCCCTCCGGTGCCGTCGGCAGCGGACGAAAATCCGCCGCCGCCTTCAGGGCCTCGAAGGTCTTGAAGCCCGCCGTCGCGCGCACCGCCGCGACGTTATCAGCCGTCACGCGGCCGCCGGTGTTGTCCCACGAGTTGACGACATAGGTGAGCACGTCGGCCACCTGCGCGTCATCGAGGATGATCGCCGGCATCTGTCCGCGAAACACGCGGCCGTTGACCGTGATCTCCTCTCCGAGCCCGGCGACGATCGCCCGGATCGAAGCGGAACGGTTAGCCGCCAACCAATCGGATTTCGCGAGGGGCGGATAGATTGTCGTCACGCCATCGCCCGTCGCCCCATGGCAAATCGCGCAATTGGCAGCGAAGAGCGACTGACCCCGCGCCATCGCCGCGGCGAGTTCGTCCGTCGACTCCGCCGCGCGGGCCACCGCCGTGCTCATCACAAGGCCGGTCAAACAGAGAGATCGCAGCAGGGGAAAACGCATGGCGCGAAACGTTACGATCGCACCCGAGCGGGTCAACCCGCGGCACCACCCGCGCCCAATTTCCCACGCGAAATTTCGGGGCTTGCGACCGTCGCCGCGGCACCAAACGTCCTCCCGTGATTACGCCCCAATCCGACCCGACGCAGTGGTTCACCGTCGAGCTCGCGCCCCACGAGTCCGCCCACCGCGCCTACACGCGCGGGACCATCGAGCATTCGCGCAACCTCCCCTCCGCGCTTGATCCATTAAAGAGCGCCCGCCCCGCCTCCCTCAAACCGCCGCGTGCCCCCGGCACCCAAAAAAACCGCGCCAAGTAGCGCCCACCCCCTTCGACGATGAATTCTTTCCCTTCTGCTCGTTTTTGCGCGTTACCCCTCCTGCTTCTCGCGCTCGCTGCACTCTCCGCCGCGCCAGCGGCGAGCCCATCGAAACCCAACATCATCTTCATCCTCGCCGACGATCTTGGCTACGGCGACCTCGGCTGCATGGGTGCGACCGATATCAAGACGCCGCACCTCGATCGTCTCGCCGCCGAGGGGGTGAAATTCACCGATTTCTACGCCAACGCCCCCGTGTGCTCACCCACGCGCGCCGGGTTCATGACCGGCCGCTGGCAGCAACGCATCGGGCTCGAGTTCGCTTTTGGTTACCAGGTCGAGCAATCGCGTCGCGTCAACGGCGCGTGGGTCCCCGAGCCCGACATCCACGGTCTCGGCCTCCCTCTTGGCGAGACCACCATCGCTGATCGCCTCAAAACCGCGGGCTACGCCACCGGCGCCTTCGGCAAATGGCACCTCGGCTACCGCGACGCCTACAACCCCACCAAGCGCGGCTTCGACGAGTATTTCGGCGAGCTCCTCGGGCATGCTGACTACTACCAACACGCATATTACGACGGCACGCCCGCCCTCCGCGAAGGCCTGCAGCCCGTGAAACGCGAGGGCTACTTCACCGATCTCGTCAACGCGCGCGCCGTGAAATTCGTCCGCGATCACGCAGCGCATCCGTTTTTCCTGTACGTCCCGCATCTCGCCGTGCACGGGCCGTTCCAACCACCTGACGCGCCCGGCACGCCGTTTGTCACCAAGGAGACAATGCTCCACGGCAGCCGCGCCATCTACAAGGCCATGCTCGAACGCGTGGACCGCGGCGTGGGCGAAATCCTCGCCGAGCTCGATCGACAGGGCATCGCCGAAAACACCCTCGTCGTTTTCTCCAGTGACAACGGCGGCGAACGTTGGTCGCGCAACACCCCGCTCTTTCATCACAAGGCCACCCTTTGGGAAGGCGGCATCCGCGTGCCGTGTCTCATGCGCTGGCCCGCAAAACTCCCGCGCGGAAAAGTCACCGCGCAGATGGGCATCACCATGGATCTGCATGCGACGTTCCTCGCCGCCGCCGGCATCAGCGCGCCAAGCGAGAAAACCCTCGATGGCCTCGACCTCCTCCCGCTGCTCACCGCCGACGCCGCGCCGCGCGAGCGCACGTTTTTCTGGCGCATCGATCGGTCCAACCGCAAGCAGCGCGCCGTCCGCGAGGGCCAGTGGAAATACCTGAACGACGGCAACACCATGGACCTGCTCTTCGACCTCGCCGCCGACATCGGCGAGCGCACCAACCTCAATTTCCGCCATCCGGAAATCACCGCGCGCCTGAAAAAGAAACTCGCGGCGTGGGAAGCCGAGATGGACACCTCCGACCGCGAGATCCTCGTGCGCTGATCCGGCCCTCTCGCAGCAGCGCCACCGCACCACGTCGTTCCACTGAACGCCGGTCCGCCCTCTCTTTAACCGCCACGCTTGCCCCACCTCAGCCATCCTCACGCCCCGAGCACGTGCACGCCAAGGGGCTGGCACACCCCGCCGCGGCACCCTCTTCATCTGCGATGCCTACACGCCATCGCCCCAAAACGACCGCACCACCCTTCCATGCTCACCGCGGCTGAATCACTCCTGCGACGCTGGCCCCGCCTGCTCGCGTTCGCGGCGCTCACGTCGAGCCTCCACTCGGCGAACGCTCCTCGTCCCAACATCCTCTTCATTGCCGTCGACGATCTCGGCAGCGTGTTGCACTCGGCCGGCGATCGCGTCGCCTCCACGCCGAACCTCGACCGACTCGCCGCCACCGGCGTGCGCTTCGACCGCGCGTATTGCCAAATCCCGCTCTGCAATCCGACACGCGCTTCGTTGCTCACTGGCCTCCGGCCCGACGCGACCGGCGTCTACGATCTGGCACGGCACTTCCGCGCCTCCGTGCCGGAGGTGGTCACCCTGCCGCAGCTTTTCAAAAACCACGGCTGGTTCAGCGCCCGCGTCGGCAAGCTCTATCACTACGACGTGCCCAGCGGCATCGGCACCGACGGCCTCGACGACTCGCCCTCGTGGAATGTCGTCGTCAACCCACGGGGGCGCGACGTCACGGACGCCGCCCACATCGTCAATCCCACACCGCAAAAGCCCGTCAGCGCCGCCCTCAGCTGGCTCCGCGCGGAGGGAACCGACGAGGAACAGACCGACGGCCTGATCGCCACCGCAGCGATCCGTTTGCTGGAGCAGTCACGCGGAAACCCCTTTTTCCTCGGTGTCGGATTTTTCCGCCCGCATACGCCCTTCGTCGCGCCAAAAAAATATTTCGACCGCTACCCCATCGGAAAAATTCATTTACCCATCGCTTCACCCGACGACCGCGCCGACATTCCGCCGGCCGCTTTCGCGCACAACAATCCGACGCCACACTACGGACTCGACGAATCCACGCTCCGCTCCGCTCTCCAAGCCTACTATGCGTCCGTCTCGTTTGTGGACGCGCAAGTCGGCCGTTTGCTCGACGCCCTCGACCGACTTGGCCTCGCCCGCGACACTATCGTCGTGCTCTGGAGCGATCACGGCTATCATCTCGGCGAGCATCTCGGCGTCTGGCAGAAACGAACCCTCTTCGAGGAATCCGCCCGCGCTCCGCTGATCATTCGTGATCCGACGGCCCGGGGCAACGGCTCCGCCTGCGCCCGCATCGTCGAATTCGTGGATATTTTTCCCACGCTCGCCGAACGCTGCGGACTTCCGTTCCCCGCCGATCTGGCCGGCCGCAGCTTGCAGCCGCTGCTCGCCCATCCAACGGCCGATTGGGACGGCCGCGCCATCACCCAAATTCTGCGCCCGCCCGACGCCCGTTTTTCGCAGCCCGTGATGGGCCGCAGTATCCGTACCGAACGCTGGCGTTTCACCGAATGGAACGAAGGCCGCGAAGGCGCGGAGCTCTACGATCACACCGCCGACCCCCACGAGCTCCGCAATCTCGCTGCCGATCCCGCGCACGCCTCCACCGTCCGCGATCTGCGCGCCCGCCTTGCACCGCTCGCCCGCGGCACGGCGCCAGATGCGGTGAACTTCAACCCGGCGCGACTGTAGTTTGGCAACCGGCCAAATCCGTTCGCGCGCTTGGAGCTCTGAAACCCTCGAGATTTTCCAGGACGGAACGTAGCTAAATTCTTGCAAGCGGTCGCTGTTGCTCAAGTCGGCTCGGCGCCGGCCGCACTCGACGAAGACGGAGCTTGCCCCATTCGCCCCGCAGTCCCCCTCGTTTATGCTCTGCTGCGTGCCGATCCGCTGGATCTGATCCCGCCACCCGACACTTGCCCACGCCGGCCGTTCGCACCAAACAACGCCAGCCCCGTGACTCCCGAGCTACCCTCCGACCCTTCGCCAGCCCCCGTCGACCGCTGGTTCAGCGACCACGTGCTTCCCCACGAGCCGATGCTCCGGGCTTGGTTGCTCAGCCGGTTTCCGCACGGCATCGAGCTCGACGATCTCGTGCAGGAGGCCTACGCCCGCGTGCTCCGCGCCCGCGCCGCTGGATCCGCCATGCGCTCACCCAAAGCCTTTTTTTTCGCCACAGCCCGCAATCTCGCGATCGATCTGCTGCGGCACCGCCAAGTTTCCGGCGAAGCTACCTTAGTGTCTTTCGAGTCCTTGGACGTCTTGGATGAGAGCGACGGCATTCCCGAGACCGTCGACCGCCACGAAAAACTCGAACGCTTGACCATCGCCATCCAGTCCCTGCCCGCACGCTGCCGCGAGGTCATGACCTTGCGTAAGGTCTACGGTCTGTCCCAAAAGGAGATCGCCGCTCGCCTCGGTATTTCCGCGTGCACGGTCTCCGCGCAACTCACCATCGGTGTGCGTAAGTGCACGGAATCGTTCGCCCGCGATCGCCGCGAAGCGGGTCTCACATGAGCCAACCCACGCCCGACGAGCGAGCCGCCGACTGGCTCATCCGGCGCGACCGCGGTCTCACGCCCGGCGAACAGGATGACTATCTCCAATGGCTCGCCGCCGATCCGCTCCACGGCGATGCCTTCGCGCGCCAGCAAGCCACCTGGCGCGAACTCGACCTCCTCGCCGATTGGCGCCCGGAGCACGCGCCGGAAGCTAACCCCGCCCTCCTCACTCCACCGCGCCACGCCACCCGCCGCCCGTGGCGCTGGCTCGCTCCCGCCGCCTTCGCCGCAGCGGCATGCGTGGCCCTCGCTTTCTTTCTCAACCGCGAAACCCGGCCGACTTCGTCCCTCGTATCCGCGACGCCGACCGTCGCCACCGGCTACGAAAAACGCCTCCTCGACGACGGCTCCGTCCTCGAGCTCAACCGCGGCGCCTCCGTCTTCGTAGCCTACACTCCAACCGAACGCCGCGTGCGTCTCCTGAGTGGCGAGGTGCACTTCACCGTCGCGAAGAATCCCGCCCGCCCGTTCATCGTCAGCGCCGCCGGTGTCGAGACCCGCGCCGTCGGGACCGCCTTCAACGTCCGCCTCGCCGCCGCCGCCGTCGAAGTCCTCGTCACCGAGGGCCGTGTGCAGGTCACCCCTTCCCTCGCGACCGATGCTCGTTCGTCCGACCCGCTCGCGCCACCCGAGACCGCAGCCCTCGTCAGCCGCGGTGAGCGTGTGACCATCTCGCTCGCAGCCGATCGGACCCCGGTGACTTCCCCTCCCCTCGTGCCTATCGCCGTCACCGCCACCGAGATCGCGCGCGCCCTCGCGTGGCAGCCGCGCCTGCTGGAGTTTTCCTCCGCACCTCTCGCGCAAGTCGTCGCCGAGTTTAACCGCCACAACACCCTCCAGCTCTCCCTCGCCGATCCGGACCTGGCCAGCCTTCCCGTCATCGTCTCGTTTCGGTCCGACAACGCCGAGGGCTTCGTCCGCCTCCTCGAAGCCACCGCCGGCATCCGCGCCGAACGTCGCCGTGATACGATTTTGCTCCGCCGTGCAAATTCCCCTTAGTGTGACCGACGCGGTGGGTCGTCTTGTAAAGAAACCGAGCTCACTCATGCCCCCACTACCCCGCCCCTCGCGCTGGCTCCGCGCATCCGCCGTCGCCGCTCTGATCGTTTGCCGTGCGCTGGCCGCACTGGCTCCACCGCAGCACTTCGACCTTCCTGCTGGCGACGCCGCCACCGCGCTCCGTCTCGCCGCCCAGCAAGCCGGTCGCGAAATCATGTTCCCCGCTGCCATCGTGCAGGGCGTGCGCGTTGCCGCCGTGCGCGGCGACTTCACCCTCGAGGAAGCCGTCACGCGGATGCTCGCGGGCACCGCTCTCCAACTCGTGCGCGACGCCGGCTCGTCCGCCCTCGCCGTCGGCCGCGCGACGCCCGCCCCAGCGGCTCGCACGCTCCCGGCGGCCACCTCCACCCGCGCGTCCACTCCCTCGTCGGCCGACACCGTCATCCTCACGCCCTTCGAGGTCTCGACTGACAAAGACCACGGCTACGCCGCCACCGAGACGCTCGCCGGCACGCGCATGCGCACCAATCTGCGCGACGTGGGCGCCTCGCTCACCATTCTTACCCCCGAGTTCATGCAGGATCTCGCGGTAAACTCCTTCGACAAGGCGCTGCTGTTCACCCCGAGTGTCGATGCCGTCGAGGGCGACAACACCCCGAGCAACGACGGCAACGCCACCGGGCAGTTTCTCCGCGGCGGCACGGGCCAAGCCTATTCGATCCGCGGCTTCACCAACACCGGCAACAACGGACTCCAGACGCTCTCGCACGATTTCTTCAATTCCTTCGAGACCTCCGACAACTACAACCTCGAGCGCCTGACGCTCGCGCGCGGACCCAACGCCCTGCTCATCGGCGTGGGCGAGCCGCAGGGCGCCGCCATCACCACGACCAAGCGCGCGCAATTGCAGCAGCGGAAAACCCAGGTGCAGGCGCAGTATGATCGCTGGACCTCGAACCGCGTCGCACTCGACCACAACCAGCCGCTCGTCAAAGACCGACTCGCCTTCCGCCTCAACCTGCTCCACGCGGAAAAACGCGAATTCCGGCGCTTCGAGGGCGTCAATCAGGACCGCCTGACGCTGGGCGTGACGGCCCGGCCCTTGGCCCACACCAAAATCACCGTCAACCACGAGAACTACAGCAACCACCGGAACATCGTCCCGCTCGCCTGGGCGTTCGACAGCGGCGTGATCCAATGGCTGGCGAACGGCCGCCCCACGGTTGATTTCGTTCCCCAGGGCATCGCGTGGGCCACGGCCAACCGCGCGTTCGTCGATGCCAGCGGCAATCGCCTCCGGGTCGCCCCGGGCGTCGTAAGCGCCGACGGATTCGTCCGCTCCGTGGCCGACTTTAATCCGCGCAACGCCATCACTCAGAATGCCGCGCAGCAACAGGTCTACATCACAGGTCTCAAACTCGCGAATCCGGTGGTGAACATGCGGTTTCAGGGCGTGATGCAGACCGATACCTTCGGCGGCGCGAGCACCCAGAGCGTGCAAACCGTCGATCCGTTTCAGCTCTACGGTCTGAGTCGCGATGCAAACCTCAATGGCGGCACGTGGGACCAGCCGGAGCAGCGCGACCACGGTCGCTGGACCACCGCGTTCATCGAGCAAAAGATTCTCGAAGGCCTCTACCTCGAACTCGCGGGCAATGCCGGCCGGCATCACCGCACCTACGCTCCCGACGCGTTCAACGTCATCAAGCTCGACGTCAATCGCTACCTCCCGGACGGGTCGGTCAATCCCGGCTACCTCGTGCCCTACGGCGACACCCTCGGCCAGCTCCGGGACGAAATCGCGCAATCCGACGAGTATCGCGCGACGCTCTCCTACGAAGTGGATCTCGGAAAAATTCATCGCTGGCTGGGGCGGCAGAACTTCGCCGCGTTGGGCCAGCAGACCCGCAATAAGTCGGACACCAATATCATGCGCTACTACAACCTCGCCACGATCGGCCTCGCCGGCACCGGCTGGTCCGGCGACGCGACGGCTGCGGCCAGCACCCTCCGCGGCCGCGCCTATTATGTGAACGGTCAGGTGCCTGCGCTGCCCGATCAGCATTTCTTTTCGGCGAACCTCGCCCAAATCAACGCCCTTGGCCGTATGGTCGGCGGCAGTGCCAACGACGCCGCGCCGATCAACTTCGCGCTCCGCCAGCATCTCAACGCCGTGAAGTCGGGTTTCGCCCACGAAGCGCTTTCCTTCGGGTGGCAGTCGTGGTGGTTGCAGAACCGTCTCGTCACGGTGGCCGGCTACCGCCGCGACGGCACGAAGAGCTACGTCCCGGAGACTCTCCGCGGCTTCATCGATCCCGCCATTCCCGGCTCGGCCACGGACCCGCTCAAGCGTTACTTCACGTCGTCGGTGGCGGTGCCGCTCAAAGCCACCCCGAGTGTCGACACGGCCGGTATTTCCCGCACCTTCGGCGCGGTCTTCCACGCTTTGCCGTGGCTCTCGCTGAACTACAGCCGCTCGACCAATTTCAATCCGGTCGCCGATGCCTCGTGGAAAAACTATCAGAGCGAATCGGCGCCCAATACCACCGGGCGAACCGAGGACTACGGCGTGCGTTTCTCGCTGCTGGACGGCCGGCTCTCCGTTGGCTTCAACCGCTTCGTGGCGGCGGCCAACGATCAGGCGCGTCTCGCCAATCAATACCGCGCCCCGCTCAACAGCATCCTCAATCGCCTGCGCACGAATTACCGGGATTTTGGCGACTCGCACTTCATCCAGATGGACACGCCGGCCGGCCCCATCGTGAACCTCGTGGACAACGTGAGCGATACGTGGAGCTACCGCGCCACCGGCTACGAACTGAACATCACCTTCAATCCCTCGCGGAACTGGCGCGTCGCACTGACGGGAAGCGAAAACAGCAATGTGCTCGGCACCCACCTCACGTCGCTCGGCCGCTATCTCAACAGCGCCGCACCCTTCGAGGGTCTCGCAACCTGGCGAAAATTCGCCAGCGAACTCCGCAAGGTGGAGGCCGGCCAGCGCTCCGCCTCCTTCGATCTCAATCCGGCCGATCCGGCCGCCCGCAGCAAAGCCGGAGCGGACGCCCTCCTCATCGAGCAACAGACCGCCACCGCGGAACGTTCCTACCAGGACGAACTCGCCATCGAGGGCATCACGACCAGCCGCAACGGCCGTTATGCGTTCAACGGACTCATCACTCACGTATTCCCGAAAGAGGGTCGGCTGAAGGGCTGGTCCGTCGGCGGCAACTTCCGCTGGCGCAGCGCGAGCACCATCGGCTACCTGCGCACGCCGAACGCCGCCGGCATTCCCAATGGCGTCATCGATCCCGCCCGGCCGCTGAAAGGCGCGGACAATGGGGAGCTCGGCGCCATGCTCTCTCACGAGCGCCGCATCTTCCGGAACGTCACCCTGCGCACGCAGCTCAACGTGGAAAATCCACTCGACTGGAGCAAACCGCGGCTGGTCTCAAGCGACTACGATACCAACGGCGTTCTTGGCACCGCGAATGCCATCGTCCCCCTCCGCTGGGAACTGCGCCGGCCCCGTAATTTTATCCTCACCGCCACCTTTGGGTTCTGAACCAATGACCAACCTCCTGCTCGCCTTCCTGCTCCTCGCCGTCGCTTGCCACGCCCGGACCGTCACCGTCTCCGATCACGGTGCCGTGGGCGATGGCACGACGCTCAACACGCACGCGCTCCAGCAAGCCATCGACGCCTGCCATGCCTCGGGCGGTGGCAAGGTCGTGTTTTCAGCCGGCAACTACGTCACCGGAACACTCTTCTTGAAGAGCAATGTCATCTTGCACCTCGAGGCAGGGGCCACGCTGGCGGGCAGCACGAACTTCAAGGACTATGCGCCGAACGTTTTTCGGAATCAGTATGCCGACCGAAACAAGAAAGAGGGCTGCCTGATCTTCGCAGAAAACGCATCTAACATCGGGATCGAGGGAAAAGGAAAAATCGACGGCCGCGGCCATCGCAGCAATTTCCCCCATCCGGACGACCCCAAAAAAGACCGGCCCATGCTGCTCCGTTTCCTCCGCTGCACGAACGTCTCGCTGGAAAACGTCGAGCTCGTCAATCCCGCCAGCTGGACGCTCGCGATGATCTATTGCCGGCGCGTCAACATCCAGGGCGTCACCATCCACGCCAAAGTGAACAGCAACGGCGACGGTCTCGATTTCGACGGCTGCGAAAACGTCACCATCAGTAACTGCGTGATGGATACGAGTGACGATTCCATCTGCCTGCAATCGTCACGCCCCGATACGCCGTGCCGTCTGTTCACCATTACAAATTGCATCATGACCAGCCTGCGGGCGGCGATCCGCATCGGGATGCTGTCCACCGGGGATTTTTACGGAATCACCGTCGATAACTGCGTCTTCCACGACATCAACGACGCGGCCATCAAGATCCAGATGAACGAAGGCGGAAAAATGGACGGCATGCAGTTCTCGAACCTGATTTTCAAAGACGTCATCAGCGCGGTCTTCATGACGTTCAACAACTACACGGTGTATGTGGACGGCCCCCCCGAGCCCGCGCCGCTGCAAAGCATGAAGAATTTCCGTTTCAGTAATTTTCAGATCACCGCGAAAACCAACCCCAAAGAAATCGCCAAGCCCCTGATCATGCTCACCGGCCTGCCCGGTCACCCCATCGAAAACGTGACCTTCAGCAATATCGCAATCTTGGCGCAGGGCGGCGGCTCGGTTGCCGATGGGGCGATCCGCTCGATCCCCGAGCTGGCGCGCGTGCGGCCGGAATTCACCCAATTCGGCAAAGTCGTTCCCGCCTATGGCCTCTACGCGCGCCACGTGAGGGGACTCGCGCTCGATCACATCGTGCTCGAGACCCTCACTCCCGAACACCGCCCCGCCGTGATCTGCGACGATGTCAGCGATCTGGAATTTTCCGACAGCAAGATCGCGGCCTCCGCCGAATCCGAAAGCTCGATACGCCTGCAAAACGTGCAACGCGCGTGGATTCGCAACAGCCGGGCAATCGGCCGCAGTCCGACCTGGGTTCAGGTGGAGGGAACCGCGAGTAAAGAGATCCTGCTCACCGGCAATAATCTGAGGAACACCGAAAAGCTGTTCACCGTTTCCCTTGGCGCCACCAACGACGCCGTCACCGCGCAGCACAACACCCCATGAATTATCCCCGGACCCTCGCGTCGGTCGCCGCCTTGGCGGGCGGCTTTCTGTTGGTTGCCGGGGTGGCCGCCGCCGCCGCCGACTCCCTTGAGACGGTGGCGCGGCCGGCGACGACCCGCGTCAACCCGTTTTACGTGGGCAACCGCGCCCCGTTGCTGCCGGGGCCGTTGGTCAAACTCCCGATCGGCAGCATCAAACCGCATGGCTGGTTGCGCCAGCAGTTGGAGCTGCAGGCCGGTGGCTATTTCGGCCATCTGCCAGAACTGAGCCGGTTTCTCATCAAAGAGGGCAATCCGTGGCTCAGTCCAGTGGGCGAGGGCGAAAAATTCTGGGAAGAGGTGCCGTATTGGTTAAAGGGCTACGGTGACCTCGCCTACGTCCTCGGTGATCCGAAGATGATCGCGGAGGCGAAGGTGTGGATCAACGGCGTCATCGGCAGCCAGCGGGAGGACGGATGGTTCGGACCGCGCGCCAATATCAAGTCGCCGCGCGTCCACAGCACCGGCAAGCCAGACCTGTGGCCGAACATGCCGGTGTTGAACGCGCTGCAGGCCTATCACGAATACTCCGGCGATGAACGGGTCATCCGCCTGATGACAAAATATTTTGCGTGGCAACTCGCGGTTCCCGACGCGGATTTTCTTCCGCCCCTGTGGCAGAAACAGCGCGGCGGCGACAATATCGCCAGCGTTTACTGGCTCTATAATCGCACGGGCGATCCACGGCTGCTCGAACTGGCGACGAAAATTTTCCACAAGATCGCCAATTGGACCGAGGGCGTGCCGGATTGGCATAACGTCAATATCACGCAGGCCATGCGCGGGACACCGACCTATTACCTGCAGTCGAAGGATCCGCGGCACCTCGCAGCCCCGGAGCGCAACTACCAGACCGTGTGGGGGCTCTACGGCCAGGTGCCCGGCGGAATGTTTGGCAGCGACGAAAACTGCCGGCCAGGTTTTGTCACGGCCCGTCAGGCGGTCGAGACGTGCGGCATCGTTGAGATGATGCATACCTGTGAGGAAATCCTGAAGATCGACGGCAGCCTTTCGTGGGCGGATCGCTGCGAAGACGTCGCGTTCAACTCCCTCCCCGCCACGACGACGCCCGACTTCCGGGCGCTGCGCTATCTCACCGCGCCCAATCTCGTCGTCTCCAGCAGCAAGAACAAGAGCCCCAAAATCCAGGACCCGGGTCCCAAGTATCAGATGAATCCGCACGCCCACCGCTGCTGCCAGCTCAACATGGGCCAGGGCTGGCCGTATTATGCCGAGCACCTCTGGATGGCGACCCCCGACAGCGGCCTCGCCCTCGTCTTTCCGTCAGACTCGATCGTCACCGCGAAGGTCGGCGACGGCACCGAGGTCCGCATCACGGCGACCACGCGTTATCCCTTCGACGAGGACATCGGGCTGACGCTAGCGCTGCCGCGCACCCAGGAATTTCCGCTGTATCTGCGCGTGCCGGGCTGGTGTGAGCGGGCGGAACTCTGGATCAACGGCCGACCCATCGCGGTGCAATCGCGGCCCCAGACCTTTCTCCGCATAAATCGGGAGTGGAAAAACGGCGACACCATAAAACTCCGCTTGCCGATGGAGGTGCGGGTGCGGACCTGGGCCAAAAACGCCCACAGCGTCTCCGTCGATCGCGGCCCGCTCTCCTATTCGTTGAAAATCGCCGAACGCTACGTGCCCCTCGACGGCGCGCAGGCCATCACCAAAGACTATCTGCCCGACGCCTGGCGCCGGGAATTGACGAAGACACAACTCGCCGCCTGGCCGGCGTTCGAGATTTTTCCGAACACGCCGTGGAACTACGGGTTGGTTTTTGATCGGGCGGACGTGGCGGCATCGTTCACGTTCGCGAAAAAAACGTGGCCGGCGGCGAGCAATGTCTGGGGCAGTACGGACGCTCCCGTTGAAATCAAAGCCAAAGGACGCCGGATTCCCGCGTGGCAGGTAGATGAAACCGACCTCGTGGGTTTGATCGCGGAAAGTCCCGTGCGGTCAGACGAACCCGTTGAAGAAATCACGCTGATCCCGATGGGCGCGGCCCGCTTGAGGATCTCGGCCTTCCCCGTGATCGACAACGGACCGAACGGAAAACCTTGGACCGCGCCCCCTGAACCGGTCACCAAGGTCACTCCGCGCCAAGCAGCGGCGATGAAGAAAGAGGCGGAAAAGGCGGCCGCTGCGGACAAGAAATAGCCGCGACGTTTACACTCAAATAACCACTCATGCCCCAAAACCTCATCGCTCACGTGATCAGACTCGCCCTGTACGGAGTCGTCGCCTCGGCGGCGTTCGCCGCCACGCCCGCTCCCACCACCGCCGGTCGCCCCAACATCGTGTTCATCCTCGCCGACGACTGGGGCTGGGGCGATCTCGGATCGCACGGCCACGCGTATCTCAAAACGCCGCACCTCGACCAACTCGCCGCCGCGGGCACCGACTTTCGCCAATTCACCGTCGCCGGCAGCGTGTGCTCACCCAGTCGCACCGCGCTCATGACCGGACAGTTTCCCGCGCGGTTCAGCATCCACGGGCATTTCGCCACGGTGCAGAGCCATGTACAGCGCGGGATGCCCGACTGGCTGAACCCGCAGGCGGTGCTGCTGCCGCGACTCTTGCAACAAGCCGGCTACGCGACCGCGCACTACGGAAAATGGCACCTCACCAACATCATGGTGCCGGATGCCCCGTTGCCCTCAGAATACGGATACGACACCTACGGCACTTACAATTGTCCCGGCCCGCAGATGCCCGTGCACGACGATGTGAAGCACTCGATCGCGTTCATCGAAAAAAGCCGCGCGGCCGGGAAGCCGTTCTTCCTCAACCTGTGGATTCACGAACCCCACACGCCGCATTATCCGAAGCCGGAATACCTGGAAAAATTTGCGCATCTGCCGGACGAGGCCCAGCGGATTTACGCCGCAGTGATCGCCCACGCCGACGCGCGCATCGGCGAACTGCTCGCCGCGCTGGATCGGCTAGGTCTAGCGAAAAACACCCTTGTGGTCTTCACCTCCGACAACGGCCCCGAAATCACCGGTCCGGCTGATCGCCGCATGGGCGAAGACGAGTCGACCGGGCCCGGATTCAGCAGCTGGGCCTCCGTCGGCAGCACGGGCGGGCATCGCGGCCGCAAACGTTCCCTGCTGCAGGGCGGCATCGGCGTACCCTTCATCGCCCGCTGGCCCGGCAAGATCCCCGCCAGCAACGTTGACGACACGACGCCCCTCACGGCCGTGGATCTGCTGCCGACGTTGTGCGCGCTGGCGGGCGCCCCATTGCCGGGAAGTTACGCCCCTGACGGCGTCGACCAGAGCGAGGCGCTGTTGGGTAAATCCACCTCGCGACGCGCCAAGCCGATCTTCTGGCAATGGCCGACGCCGGGCAAACCCGGGGACAGTTGGCCGACCCTTGCCGTGCGCGATGGCGACGGAAAACTACTGGTTGGAAAAGATACGAAGCCCCTCGAGCTTTTCCGTTTTCCTCAGGACCGATGGGAAAAAACCAATGTCGGCGAACAGGATCCCGCCGAGGTGAAGCGCCTCCAGTCGCTCCTTGCCGCTTGGACGGCGACCCTCCCCCGCCAACCCGATCCGCAGTGTTTTTCCAAAACGCGCTGAGCCCAGCCACACGTCGGGACCTTTCGCGCCGCACAAACATGGTTCGCAGGGAAGAGTGAGTCACGACCGCGGAGAGGACTCCGGCATTGCTCCACGGATTCAACGTGGATCGCACCGATCGAAATGGCGGACCTCCCACAGATTCAGAAACGCCACAGATGTTAAACTAGAATGCCGACCATCTGCGGTCTCTTTGAATCTGCGGGAGGCCCAAACCAGGAACCAAGAAACAGTCCCATGACAGAGGGATAAAACCGGGTATTCTCTGCGTCTTTGCTCGGTCCCTGCGGTGTCAAAGGCTTGGGGCGACTGAATCTCCCAAACACCAACCCTCCACCCACTCCAAATTGGGGATCTATTTTTAGAAGGCCGGACCTCGCGAATCAGAATCGTGTGTCAGAATCGGGACCACCAGCAACCAGCGGGTTGACCCCTTCCGGCTCCCGTGCAGCGGCTTGAATCATCCTGGCAGCAATGCGGCGAGGTCATCGTGCGGTCGGGCGTTGACGTGTGCGGCCTTGATCATCGCGTCGGCGGCCCCGAGGATGGCTGTCAAAGTCGGGCAAAATACTCAGGGGCTTGCGTCGTGTGTTATTCTCCGGTTTCCGAACTCAGTATCCTGCGCAATTTCCCGTCCTGCCGCCGCTGCACCACCCGCCATGCCCCCAGCCGATCCTGCAATTGCCCGGTGGTATGCCGACGAGCTGCAACCGCACGAAGCGCCACTGCGGGCCTGGCTGGCAAGTCGCTTCCCCAATCTCGCCGACGCGGATGACATCGTACAGGAATCGGTGATGCGGGTGCTGAGGGCGCGGGGCAGCGGGCCGATTCTATCGCCCAAGTCTCTGCTTTTCGTCGCCGCCCGCAACCTCGCCCTCAACCGTTTGCGCGACGCGCAGCGCGAACCGGTGCAATCTTTAGCGGATTTCGACCTCGGCGGTGTCTTAGATGAGCATGAGGACATCCGTGAAACCGTCGCCCGTCTGGAGGAATTTCGCGTGCTGATCGAAGCCATCCAGTCGCTGCCGAAGCGCTGCCGGCAGGTCATGACCCTGCGGCGGATTTACGGTCTTTCGCAGAAAGAAGTGGCGGCCCAACTCGGCATATCGGAACACACCGTCGAGGCTCAGAGCACCATCGGCCTCGACAAATGCGCGGAATTTTTCCGGGCGCGTGGGCACGTCTCCCGTCGATCATGAATGAACGCCTGCCACCATCCCCCAATCACCGCGCCATCGAGCGGGAGGCTGCTGCCTGGGTCGTGCGGGAAGAGCGCGGTCTCACGGCGGCGGAGCAGGACGCGCTGTCACACTGGCTCGCCGCCGATCCCAGCCACGGTGAGATCCTGCGCGAGCGGCGTTGGGCGTGGCGGGAGTTCGATCGCATCGCCGGTTTGCCCGCGACCCTGACCCCGGCGCCCGATCCCGATTTGCTCGCCCCACGCGCGGCCCGATCCAAGGGTTCTTCGCCTCGGTGGCGGGTGTTCGCCTGGGTTTCGGCTGCTGCGGCGGCGGCGACCATCCTGCTGTGGGTCGCCGAAGCGCCCCGCAAGGTTCCCTCCGGACAACTCGCACCTTCGCGGCTCTCGACGGCCCTGGCCGCCCCGTGCGAGCAGCGCACCCTCGAGGATGGCTCGCTCGTGCAACTTAACCGCGGTGCGCAACTCAGCATCGATTTCACGGCCGGCGTGCGGCGGGTCCGACTGATGCGGGGCGAGGCGCACTTCGCTGTCGCCAAGAATCCGGAGCGACCCTTCGTCGTGGAGGCGGGAGGCGTCACCGTCCGGGCGGTCGGTACAGCTTTCAATGTCCAGCTCACCTCGGCGGCGGTGGAGATCGTCGTGGCGGAGGGTCGCGTGGCAGTTGACCGCGAGGCCGAGGCTCATTCGAACCCGATGGCATCTGTGCTGGATGCGCATCAGCGGGTCGTCGTCCCCCTGCGCGAAACCGGGCTTGGCCCGCCGGCGGTCACCTTGAGCGAGGCGGAACTCACCGCCCGTCTCGTCTGGCAGCCCCGGATGCTGGATTTTACCGATGCGCCGCTCGCGAGCGTCGTGGAGGAATTGAATCGGCGGAACCCGGTGCAACTCGTCCCGGAGTCCGCGGCGCTGCGCGAACTGCGGGTCAATGCCAGCATCCGCTCGGACAACGTGGAAGGATTCGTCCGTCTGCTGGAGTCGAGTTTCGACCTGCGGGCGGAGTGGCGCAGCGAGACGGAGATTGTCCTGCGCCGCGTCCGTTAATCCGGCGAAATGAGGCGGGCGTAATTCTTTTCCATCCGACTTAGCGGAAATCTCCGTGGCTGGGGTCATAGGGGGTATGAACCGTGCAAACCCCGCCTCGCCCCGAGCGCCACGACGCCGACTGTCGCACCTACGAATCGCTGCCCTCGGCCTGTTGCTGCTGGGTTCTATCTCAGGTCTTCTGTGCGCCTCAGACGCGGCACGCGACTTTGACCTACCGGCCGGTCAGGCGCGCGACACGCTCAAGCGTTTTGCCGCTCAGGCGCAGGTGGAGATCGTCTTCCCGAGCGAGAACACTCTCGGCGTGGCGACGAACGCCGTCCGGGGTCGCCTCTCCCCCGAGGAAGCGATAGCCGCGCTGCTGGCGGGCACAAATCTGACCGCGACGCGCGAACCCAAGACTGGCTCTTATTCAGTCCGCCCGAGGCCCTCCGATCCAAACGGGCCAAGGGCGGCGCAAGAGATCGCCAGCCCGAAGCCAACCGCCAACACCTCCTCCCCAAGTCCGACGAAACAGTCCGCCGCAGGATCCATCATCGAACTCTCCCCTTTCGTCACCAGCGAAAAGTCGGTCACCGGTTATGCCGCCACCGAAACGCTCTCGGGCACGCGCATGCGCACGGATCTCAAGGATGTCAGCGCCTCCCTCTCCATCCTCACCCCGGAGTTTCTCCAGGATCTCGGCGTTACCTCCTTTGAAAAGGCCCTGGAATACACACCCAGCGTCAACCTCGACCAGGGCGATGCCATCGGCAACGGCGGCGTCGCGCTTCGTGGCAGCAACGGCCAGTCCTTTTCCATCCGCGGCTTTGCGGGCAGTGTGACTGGGGATCAGAGTATCTCCAACGACTTTTTCGCCAGCGCCGGCCCGAACGATATCTACAACACCGAGCGCGTCACTCTTTCCCTCGGGCCCAACGCGCTGCTTATCGGCGTCGGTAGTCCCCAAGGCGCGGTCGTAACCTCCACCAAGCGCGCCAAGCTCACAAGAACCGCCACCAAGGTCTTCCTTCAAGGGGACCACTGGGGATCCCACCGTGCTTCGTTTGACCATGACCAGCCGATCATTGCCGGGAGACTCGGTCTCCGCCTCAACGGTCTTTACGATCGGCAACGCGAGTTTCGGGGCAACGAAGGCAAGAACCAGGAGCGCGTCACGCTCAGCGTCGTCGCCAAGCCGTGGGAAAACACGAAGGTCACGGTCAATCATGAGAACTACGACACCGCCTTAAACAACGCCGCGCTGGTCTGGGGCTTCGACGGTGCTGCGCTCGCGTGGATGGCCGCCGGCAAACCCGTCGTCGGCAACGACCCCAGGAACTACCTTTTGAACAACAACGCCCAGAGCCAGGTGCTCGTCCGCGGCCTGAGCCTCGCCAATCCGCTCGTGAACATGCGCGCCCAGCGGACGATACCCGCCGCCATCTTTGGCGGCGTCTCCAGCAACAACTACATGTCCCTGCGCCCCTGGGAGACCTTCGGCCTCAGGCAGGATAACTATCTGTACGGCGGCACGCGGACGAATCCACCCAACAAACAGCGCGGCAACTGGACCCACCTCTTCCTCGAACAAAAGCTCGCCCCCAACCTCTACCTCGAACTCGCCGGTGCCCGCGCCCGACACCACCGCGACCTCGACCAGAACAACCAAACGCTGGTCACCATCGATCCCAACCCAAGGCTGAGCAACGGTTCGCCCAACCCCGGCTACCTCGTCCCCTACAACGATAGCGGTGTGATGCTCTCTCTCGTCGAGGACGCCAAGAGCGACGAGTACCGCGCCACCGTGTCCTACGAGCTCGACCTCGCCCGCCGCAGCCAATGGCTCGGACGCCATAGCTTTTCGCTCCTCGGACAGACCGGCACGAGCTACTTTACCCGCGACAGCATGCGCGTCTTCAACCTCGCCACGATCGGCCGCGCCGGCTGGGGCAATGCCGCCACAGCCAACGTCAACCGGTTTAACGTCCGGCACTATTTTCTCAACGGAAACGTCCCTGAATTCTGGGCCGCCTCCGAACTCATGGACCATGCCAAGGAGATCTCCGCCTACGGCAGTCTCATCGGCGCCGCCGAAAACGACCGCTCTCCGGTCGATCTCCGCCTCCTGCCCTTTACCACCCCCATCCACAACAAATCCACCACCGACAGTCTCTCCCTCGGCTGGCAGGCCCGCTGGTTGAGAGACCGGCTGGTCACCCTTTTCGGCTATCGCACGGATCACCTCACGGCCTATGGCGCCCCGACCTCGCAGAATCTCATCCTACCCGAGACGGTCGGCAAATCCACCAGTGCCACCTATGACTACCGGTTCTTCGACCTCGCCAGCGACGTGAAACCCATCCAGTTCGGCAATGACAACCGCGGTATTTCGCGCACCCACGGCGCCATGTTCCACGTCTTCTCCTGGCTCAGCCTGGGCTACACCCGTTCCGACAACTTCACTCCGGGCAGGCCCACTATCCCGACGCCCATCGGCACCTCCTATTCCAATCCCAGCGGCGAGACCCAGGACTTCAGCGCCAATCTTTATCTGTTGGACAATAAGCTGTCCGTTCGTCTCACGCACTTTGACACCACCGCCAGAAATCAAATCTACATCGTCGGCACGAAATACGGGGGAGCCCGAAACATCCTGCAACGCCTCCAAGACAATTATAAGACCGCGGGCGATTCGCACTTCCAAGCGATGCAGAGTCTCTACCCGGTGCAAAACCAATCCCCTCCCGACGTGCGCGACACCAAAGCTACCGGGTGGGAGCTGACGGTCGTCTACAACCCCACCCGGCAGTGGCGGGTCGCCCTCTCCGGCAGTTCCAACAAGAACACGCTCTTCGTCGACGACAAGTATGCCGGCCTCTACCTCTTCACCGACACCGCCTTCGAAGGCCTCGGCACCTGGCGCACCCTGGCCGACGAACTCCAACGAGTAGCTTCCAGCACCGCCTCTAGGTATTTCGACCTCAATCCCACCAATAGCGCCGATCGCCAGAAGGCCCAGGACGACGCCACTTACATTAGGCTGCAGGCCGACAGCATGGAGAGAAGCTACCGCGACGGTCAGCAGCTCCTCGGCCGAAGCCAGATTCGCAACGGCGGCCAATACAACTTCAACGGCCTCACCGCCTACGACTTCACCGAAGGCAGACTCAAGGGATGGACCATGGGCGGCAACTTCCGCTGGCGCTCCGCCCCCATCGTAGGCTACCGCCGGCTGCTGGACACCAGCGGCCGCCCTGGGCTTCAGACCGCTAAGCTTCCTCTCATGGGCAAGGACACGTGGGACTTTGGCGCTCTGATCGCGTGGCGCCACAAGCTGGGCAGAAAAGTCGATTTCCGAGTCCAGCTCAACATTCAGAACCTCCTCAACGAAACCGATCCCCTCCTCACCGCTATCGATACCGATACGAATGCGGTCTATGGCACCGCCAACGCCGAAGTCCCGGTCTACTACACACTACGGCGCCCTCGCAATTTTGTCCTCAGCACCACCTTCGAGTTCTGATCGAACCGATCTGCCCAAACTCCGATAACGATTGCATGCATCGTCGCTCCTTTCTCACCACGGTCGGCAGCGCCACGGCCGGGTTTGCCTTCGCCCGCGCCGCGCACAGCGCTACTGCCACCGCCGTGCCCTCGTATCTGCGCTCGCAGGCCTCGCTCTACGCCAAGGACGGCTCGCCCTACCTTTCTACTGAATCGTTGGCATAGAAACCGCCCAACCCATCAATAATTCCATGAACGGCGCTCTTCCTCCCATCCTCCTTCGCTGGGGTTGGCTCCTGGCCGCTAGCGCGCTCCTGCATGCGGCAGCTTTCGCCTCCGCCGCGACTCCGCCCAACCTTATCTTCCTGTTTTCCGACGACCAGAACGCCCGCGCGATCGGCTACGAAAACCCAGAGGTGATCACCCCGCACCTCGACCAGCTCGCGCGCGAGGGCGTGCGGTTCACCAATCATTACAACACCACCTCGATCTGCATGGCCAGCCGGTGCAACGTGCTCACCGGCCTCTACGAGTACCGCCACGGCTGCAACTTTGACCATGGCGACCTCGCGCGCCGCTTCCTCGAGGAATCCTACCCCGTGCTCCTGCGGCGCGCCGGCTACATCACCGGCTTCGCCGGAAAAATCGGCTTCGACCTCAAGGGAGAAAAATTCGACGCGCTGGCCTCGTTTTTCGACCGCTGGGCCGGCGGGCCCGGTCAGACGTTTTACGAAACGGAAAAGAACCCCGGCATCGCCCGCTATGCCACACAGTATCCGCACTGTTCTCGCGCCTACGGAGCGTGGGCGGTCGATTTCCTCAAGACGGCGAAAGCCACCGGCAAACCCTTTTGCCTGTCGGTCAGCTTCAAGGCGCCTCACCTGCCGTTCACGCCCGATCCGCAGGACGCGAAGCTCTACGCAGGCAAGAAGTTTTCCCGCCCGCCCAACTACGGCGTGGACCGCGGCCGCCATCTCTCAGCCCAGGCGCGCACCAGCCGTGCCGCCACCGGCTATCGCGAATGGATCAACGACTATGATAATTCCGCCGCGGCCTACTACGCGTTGATCACCGGAATCGATGCCGCCGTCGGCATGATTCGCGAGGCGCTCACCCGCGAGGGCCTCGCCGCCAACACGGTCATCGTCTACACCGCCGACAACGGTTACAGCATGGGCGCGCACGGTTTTGGCGACAAGGTGCTCCCCTACGAGGCCGCCTCGAAATCGCCGCTCATCGTCTTTGACCCGGGCCTGCCGCGAGCCCACGCCGGCACGGTGAGCCACGCCCTCACCGCCAACGTCGATGTCGCCGCGACCCTCCATGCGCTCGCCGGCGTGCCGGCCCCTGCCGGCATCGATGGGAAGAGTCTTCTGCCCCTCCTCACCGCCCCGCAGGGCCGCGTGCGCGACGCCCTGCCGCTCTTCAATTTCTGGGGCGCCGTCTCCGCGCAAACGCTCGCCATCGTCACGCCCGGATGGAAGTACGTCTACTGGTCTTACGGAGGTGAGGGGATGCAGCCGACCGAGGAGCTTTTTGCCCTCGCGGCGGATCCCTACGAGCTGAACAACCTGGCGGCCGACGCCCGCCATGCCGCGCAGCTCGCGACGCTGCGCCGCGCCTACGACACCGAACTCGCCGCGATCCAGGCCCGGCTCACCTCCGGCCACGACTACGAAAAATACCCCATGCTCTTCAGCCGCACGATCCCTTGGAGCGAAAAATCCGCCCCCCCGCCAGCCCCCAAAGCGAAACGCAAAGCGCTGTAACCAAGCGGCGCGATTCCCGGCAATCAGTCCCGCCCCAACCGGGAGTCATCGCACGAAATACGTGAGCCCAGCCGCCCCCAACCGCGACAATAAGTCCTGCCAATGAAACCTCACCTGCTCACGCGACGGTCCTTTCTCCTGCGAAGCTCCGCCACCGCCTTGGCGGCTAACGTCGGCATCTCCAGTCGCATCTTTGGCGCCGGGGCTGCCGTCCCCCCCAGCAGTCGCATCAACCTCGGCTTCATCGGCACGGGGCGTCAGGTCTTCCACGCCAATCTGCCGGGCTTTCTCTGGCGGACCGATGTCCAGGTCGTCGCCGTCTGTGACGTCGATCGCTGGCGCGCGGAGAAAGCGCGTGACAAGGTGCACGAGACCTACGCCGAGGCGAAGGCCTCCGGTTCCTACAACGGCTGCGCCGTGTACGAAGACTTCCGCGAGCTGCTCGCGCGGCCTGACATCGACGCAGTGATGATCTCCACGCCAGACCATTGGCATGCCGTCATGGCGATCGCCGCCGCCCGCGCCGGCAAGGACGTCGCCCTCGAAAAACCGATCTCCCTCAGCCTCACCGAGGGCCGCGCCATCGCGGACGCGATGAAACAGCACGGCCGCATCTTCCGCACCGACACCGAAGTGCGCTCCAACCCGCGCTTCCCGCGGCTTTGTGAGATCGTCCGCAACGGAGGCATCGGGAAAGTGCGGCGCGTGATCGCCACCGTGCCGAAGAGTCCAGATCCCATCGCGGGGTTTCCGGCGGCAATGCCGGTGCCGCCGGACTTGAACTACGCCCTCTGGCAGGGCCCGGCCCCCGACCGGCCCTACACCCAACAACGGGTCCATTTTCCGCGCGGCGGCCTCGGCTACATCGCCGGCCAGGTCCCCGGATGGTCCCAGATCACCGACTACAATCTCGGCAACCTCAACAACTGGGGCGGGCACATGCTAGACATCACTCAGTGGGCCCTCAACACCGAGCGCACCGGCCCGGTCGAAGTATCCGCTCGGGCCGAGTTTCCGCCCCACTCCCTCTGGGATGTCCCCCGGAACTTCGAGGTCCGCTACCGCTACGCTAGCGGCATCGAAGTCGACTACACCGACGCCGGCACCGCGAGCGTGCGCGTCGAAGGCACCGACGGCTGGGTCGAAAACACCTGGTTCAAGTCCGACGGCTTCAAGGCCAGCAAGCCCGAGTTGCTGAAATGGAAGCCCGGCCCCGGCGAACTCGCCCTCCCGGTGGTCGATGAAAGGGAGGATTTCATCGCCTGCGTGAAGAGCCGCCGCGAGACCATCATCCCTGCCGAGGTCGGCCATCGCGCCGCGAGCATGGCGCAGATCGCGTACATCGCCGCCAAGCTCGGCGGCACCCTCAATTGGGATCCCTTGCATGAGCGCTTCCCCGACAGCGCCGAAGCCAACCGCCTGCTCTCCCGCCCCCTGCGCGGACCGTGGAAACTCTGATCCCCCGCTTCCCGATGCCTTCGTTGCTTCGTCAGCTCCCTGCCTTTGCCCTCGCGAGCCTCCTCACCTCCTGGGCCGCTCCAGCCACCACGGATGCCGGCCGGGCCAATCCATTCTTCGCTTTCGACAATGGCGTGGGGCGCGGCGACGGCTGGTCCCCAGAAAAGCAGGCCGTCACCCTCGCGCGCCTCGGCTACGCCGGCATCGGCTACACCGGGCTCGACGACCTCGCCACCCGCCAGGCCGCGTTCCAGACCGCCAGCCTGCGCATCTTCAGCGTCTATGTCGCCGCCGACGTCGCGAAGACACCCGCCTTCGATCCCAGGCTCCCCGAGTCATTTCCGCAACTGGCCGCCACCGGGACCGACGTCTGGCTGACCCTGCCCGGCAAGTCGTCCAACGACGAGAGCGCCGTCGCCATCGTCCGCGAACTCGCCGAGGCCGCCGCGCGCCACGGCGTGCGCATCGTCCTGTATCCACACAAAGGATTCTTTGTTGCCACGGCGGAGGACGCCCTCCGCGTCGTCCGCCAGGTGAACCGCCCCAACGTCGGCCTGACGTTCAACCTCGCCCACGAACTCGCCGCCGGCCACGCCGGCCGTCTCGCCCTGATCATCAAGGCGATCGCGCCGCACCTCATGCTCGTTTCCGTCAACGGCGCCGACCCCTCCGGCGGCTGGGAGCAGTTCATCCGTCCACTCGACGAAGGCAGCCTCGACGTCGCTGCCGTGCTCCGGCACCTCGACGCCGCCGGCTACCGCGGCCCCATCGGCCTCCAATGCTACAACATCAAAGGGGAACCGGACACGCTACTGCTGCGGTCCATCGCCGCCTGGCGAAAGCTGCCAGACACGACCGCCGCGCCGCCGCCAGCGGCCACGCCGAGCTTCGCGACGCTCCTGGACGCGGCGCAGGCTGACGAGTCCCTGGCCGGTGCGCGGCAATCTCTCATCGCCGCGGCCCGCAAGGCTGCCGCCGAGCCGATCATTCGCCGGTGCTACACGCTCGAAGAGATCGGCAAGAACCGCACTTTCTACGACGGCCGGGCCGACGCCCTCGACGGGGAGAACAAGTTCCTCTTCGCCTCCGCTATGGCTGATTTCGGTGCGGCGGGGACCGTGGCCGCGGAACTGCCCTTGATCGCCGCCGCTGCCCGTCTCACCGGCGACGGTTCGTTCAAGCGGCGCGTGCTCGCGCAGCTCGAGGAAATGTCCACGTGGTCGCCCCTGCAGCGTACCGGCTGGACGCGCTCCTCCCCCGGGAAACGTCTGCCCAAGGATGGCAAAGACGGTTCGTGGCTGGCCACCGGCACCGGCGTCCGCGCCATCGCTGACACGCTCGAGATCCTGGCGCCGGAGGACGTGCCGCCGGAACTGCGGGCGAGACTCGAGTCGCTGCTGCGGGCCGAGATCGCCGAGGTGATGGAAGACTGGCGGCTCCGGCGGCAATGGTTCGTCAAGTCGAACAACCCCATCACCAACCAATGGGTGCTGCCCAACGAGGGACTGGTGCGCGCCTGCGTGCTCCTCGGCCGCCAGAATTTTCCAAACGAGTACGAGCTGGGCGTGACCAACCTGCTGCGCAGCCTCGACGCGCAGGGCACCGACGGAGAATTCAAGGAAGGCCTGCATTACGCGATGTTCACCGTCACGTCGCTGATGGCGGCGGCAAGGGCGACCGCCCGCGACGGCGACCGCCGCCTGATCGACCACCCGTTCCTTCAGCGCTTCCCGCGATGGGTCATCCACCACCTCCAGCCTGCCCGCAAGATCATCAATGCCTTCGACTGCTTCTCCAACTCGGCGCCGCGTCATGAAGGCGCGATGTTGGATATGCTCGCGGCCTGCGGGAGCCACCTTGCCAGCCGCGAAGCGGTCTGGGCGATGCGCCACCTGTTCGACGGTCCTCCGGACAAGCTGGAAGGACTGTTCAGCCGCGCCATGCCGGTCGCGACCCAGGAGCCACCGCTGTTTGCAGCTTACGAGCGCGCGACGCGCGTCAACTGGCGCGACCACTGGGACGATGGCGGCAGCGGCGTTTGGATCCGCGGCGGCCACACGGACGATCAGCACGACCACAAGGATCGCGGCCACGTGAACTTCATTCACCAGGGCCGGTGCATCCTCATCGAGGCCGGCACGCCCGCCTACCACAACCCCCGGATGCTCTCGCACTACGCCTCCGGCCTGGGCCACAACGTGCTGCAGATCGGCGATGCGGCCCCGCCGACCAATTCAACCCAGACGCCCCCTGGCTGGCAAAAGGCGAAGGCCGTCGCGCCCATTCAGGTGCAGCGGTTGGACGCGACCGGCGGTGAAGTCAGCGTGGATGCGACCGCCGGATACGATGACCTTGAGCGATGGCGCCGCGCGGTGAAGTGGACAACCGACACGGTCGAAGTCCGAGACGACGTCGCGCTGGCCGGCGCCAAGACCGGGCAAATCCTGTTCCGCTGGCACCTGGGCACCCGCCATCCCGTCGAGGTCTCCGGCCAAGACGGCAAGTGGCAGGTCTCGTGGCCGGACGCGACGATGGCGATCGAGTCGGCCACCGCGCTCGAGGTGACCCAGGAGCAGTTGCCCGACCACACGCTGGAGGAGCGCACCTGGGAGGAAACCGGCAAAGATTGGCTGCACGCCTGCGTGATCGTGCGCACGACCACACCCGCAACCTCCGCCGGGATCGTCACGCGCGTCGTGGCTCGATCTCCGGCAACGAACGCCGAATCAACCCCCAAGACAGGATCCAACCCATGAAAAAGTTTCAGCCCATCAATCGCCGGGAGTTTCTCCAAAGAGCGTCCACCGCGTCCGCCGCGATTTCGTTCGGCGCACTCGCCAGCCAAATTCCGGCGGCAGCCGCAACGCCCACGACTGGCGCGCCGGCACTCACCTTGGACGACCTGGGCACGGCCTGGCTTCGCCGGCGGATGACCCGGCCAGCCGCCATGCCGGGCCTGGGAAACGACCTGGGGTCGGTGCAGATCGAAGCGGACATTGCCGCGATCAAGCATCCGGTCTTTCCGCCCTATAGCGGAGGCAACGAGATCACGGCGCTGACCCTGATTAATGGGCGCAGTCTCGCGCAGGCGGTACCGCACGTGGAGATTCGCTGGCGGGCGTTCGAGGTGGAACGTCGCTGCGAGGCCGGCGGCTGGCACTTAAGCAGCCGCACCTCGCTGTTGCCCGGGCAGCCCGGGGCGGTCGTGCGGGTCCGCGTCGAGAATCGCCACGGCGCGCCACGGCGGTTGCGCCTCGGCTTCCTGCTTTCCGGCCGCGCGATGAACCAAGGTGCCGATGGTTATTCCTGGCGGGTGCCGGCGATCCCGACCGAACCAGGGTCGTTGATGATCCATGACGGTTTGCAACAGACTGTGCAACGGGCGCTGGATGGGGCGGGAGTACTGCTGACCAACGAGGCAGGGAACGCCTTTAGCGTGCAGGGTTGCCGGCCCGCCCCGGATCGCTGGAACACGGAGCGTTCCCCCTCCTGGGAACGCGATCTGAAGGCCGGCGAGGTGTTCGAGGTATCCCTACTGTTCACTTTTCATTCCGATCGCGAACAAGCCGGGCAAATCGCCCGGCAATGGTACGGCCGGGAAGACGAGGCCTTTGCCGCCGGCCGCCTCCGGTGGGAATCACTCTGGCAGGCCGCGTTCACGCCGAACAATGGCATTTTCAGCGGTTCGCTGCCTGTGGTCCACACGCCCAACGCGGCCCTCGCAAAACTATACTACATGGGCGTGCTCTCGCTGGTGGCATCCCGCCGGCAATATGGTTGGGGGGTCGTTGACCCCAGTTACGTTACACTCTGGCCCCGCCGCGGCGAAGGCTCCGCTTACCTCGCCTGGGATTTGCCCTACACCAGCGGTCTGCTCGCCCGACTCGATCCCGCGGTCTTGAGCAAGATGATGCGCCTGCAGTTCTCCGCACCGTGGCTGGACTACCAGAAAACCAACCTGTTTTCCGGAGAACACAGCGGCTGGCCGTGTTGCGCCCAGCCTCAAGCGGTGAGCACGGCCGCGCTCAACCTCTGGCGCTGGCAGGGCGACCAGTCGTGGCGCCAATGGAAGATCACCCAACTGCCCCGCCAAGCCCAAACCAGGCGCGGCAAGGCCGCCAATCCCGTCCGGGCGAAATCGGACGGCGACGGGAAGACGGTGGAGACGACCGGCGAAGCTGTCTTCCGTCAGGCCGTTGAAGTCCACCGGCAACGCCGGCTCCCGAACCGGGCGCTGGTGGACTTTGGTCCGCGCAACGCCTACCTCGAGTGCATCACCACCTACGCCCACGGCACGGCCGGGCATACCGCCGTGCAGGCGTGGGCCTTGGCTGAATCCGCGCGGGCGTTCGGCGATCCCCCCGCTAGCGAGCGGCCAGACTTGTTGAACGCGATTCGCTCGCTCTACCGCGAGGGGAAGGGCTTCTTCGCCTGCGAATACCCCGATGGCAGCCGGCGCGACGCGGCCAATCTCTACGACGTCGGCCTGGTCCTCAATCACATGGGCCAAGAGCTGCCGCCAGCCTGGGTCGCCGAAATCACGCGCTTCGTGCGGGAAACGCTCGCGACGCCGACTTGGGCGCATTGCCTGTCGCCCACCGATGCTGACACGGCGAGCGGCCTGCGCGCGGACCATCAATGGGCGGGGTGCTTTGGCGCCTGGCCCGCGCAGTTCCTGCTCGGCGCGATGCGCGCGGGTCATTGGGATCCGTGGTTTGAAACTTGGATCGGCGGGCTCGCACGCATCACGGCGCAGGGTCCGTTTGCCCAGGCCTACTGGGCCGAAGACATGTCCGAACCGGAGGCCGGCGCCGCGGCGAAGGTTTTTGACGACCTACCCCAAGGCAACCACTGGGCTATTGCCAGCGGAGCGCATTTTGCCGAGATGGTGCTGGATGGCGTTGCCGGACTGCACGCAACCGCCGGCGGCACGCTGGAGGCAGACACGAGGGAATGGCCGCTCCGCCAGGGATTGCAGGTGACGGGAATCGCGCACCGGGGGCACCGCTATGTGCTGGATAAGAGTCTCCAGCAAATCTCATGAACCGCCGCCCAATCATCCGCCACGCTCACCCTGCGGCAGTCGGTCGTTCCGCCCGGCTTGGCGAATGGTCCTGCTGCTCCTCTCGCCCGCGTGGCTGGGCGTTGCTTCGGCGGCCACTACTTTGTGTCACCCGACGGCCGAGAGCGACCCGACGGAGTGGGCGACTCGAAGGGGTCAACCCGCTGGTTGCTGCAGTCGTCGCGAGAGGGCGGCTCGAACCGACGCTGCGGCGCCCATGCTGTGATACCGCGCGCCGGGAAACTGAAGGCGAATTCGTCGTGCCATGACCCCGACGCAACCTGCGCACCTTCCTGAACACCCAGCCTCCATCTACCCCAAATTGGGGTTCTATTCTTACCGTGAAATTCAGCCGAGAGCTGAGAGCAAAACTAAACGGTGAACTTAGCTTATAGGTCGGGCGGTGTGCGCGTCTGCTCTGGAAATTGGGCTCTCATCTCTTCGCTCTGAGCACTCGACTCCATGGTTCTGGCTTAGAAGGCTTGACCTCGCGAATCTGAGTCGGGAGCACCAGCAACCAGCCGGTTGACCCTTTTCGGCTCACCCGTCACCTCAGATTCTTAGCCCAACAGCCCATCCCGTATGAAAAACCCCCTCCGCCTCGCGCTTGCCCTTTTCGCGTCTTTCTTCGTTCCCCGTTTTTCGTTCGCCGCGCAACCGAACCTCATCCTTTTCCTCGCGGATGACCTCGGCTACGGCGACCTCGCCAGCTACGGCCACCCCATCATCAAAACGCCGAACCTCGACGCGTTCGCGCACCAGGGCGTCCGGCTCACGCAGTGCTACTCCGCCAGCGCCGTGTGCAGTCCATCGCGCTCGGCCCTGCTCACGGGCCGCACCCCGTTTCGCAACGGCGTCTACACCTGGATCGCCGAGGGCGGTGTCGCGCACTTGCGCACGAGTGAAATCGCCTTGCCGCGACTGCTCAAGGGCGCGGGCTACGCGACCTGCCATAGCGGCAAGTGGCATCTCAACGGCCTGTTCAACAATCTCGCGCAGCCGCAGCCCGGCGATCACGGCTACGACTGGTGGATGGCCACGCAGAACAACGCCGGCCCGTCGCACGAGAACCCGAGCAATTTCGTCCGCAACGGCCAGCCGGTCGGCCCGCTGCAGGGCTACTCCGCGCCGCTCGTCGTCAGCGAGGCGATCACGTGGCTGCAGGAAAAACGCGACACCTCGAAGCCGTTCTTCCTCGCGGTGTGGACGCACGAACCGCACTACCCGATCAAATCGGACCCCAAGTTCAAGGCCTTGTATCCCAATCTCACCGACGATGTGCAGCGCGAGCACCACGCCAACGTCACGCAGATGGATCACGCCTTCGGGATGCTCATGAAATCGCTCGACGAGCAGAAGCTCACCGACAGCACGTTTGTTTTTTTCACCTCGGACAACGGCCCCGAAGGCGACGGCATCACGACGCCCGGGCGCGGTTCCAGCGGCGGCTTGCGCGAACGCAAGCGCTCCATGCACGAGGGCGGCATCCGCGTGCCGGGCCTCGCGCGCTGGCCCGGCCACCTCAAGCCCGGCACGACGAGTGACGTGCCCGTCATCGGCAGCGACGTGTTTCCCACGATGCTCGCCATCGCCGGCGTCAAGCCGCCCGCCGACCGCGTGCTCGACGGCGTGAACATTTTGCCCGTCCTCACCGGCACCGTGACGAAACTCGCCCGCCCGCAGCCGCTCTACTGGCGGCTCAATATGGCCCCGAACGCGAAGGTCGCGATGCGCGTGGACGACTGGAAGATTCTCGCCAACGCGGAACTCACCGAGTTCGAACTCTACAATCTCAAAACCGACGCCCGCGAAACCACCGACCTCAAGGCCACGGAGCCGCAACGTTTCGCGGCGTTGCGCGACCAACTCCTCAAGCACCACGCTGCCGTCGAAGCCGAAGGCCCCGATTGGTGGCGGCACCTAGGTCCAAGCGGCCTCGCAAAGGTGGACGGACCTGCGGTGAAAAAGGGGAAGAAGCAATAGTCCGACGGTCGCCGCCCCAGAGCTGTTCTCCGCCAGCACGCCGCTATTTAGAAAAGATTCTCATCGGCCTCCGCGCGCATCGTTGCTTTGCTCCCCATTCTGTTGACCAAGGTTATCCGTCAAATCGAACCAACCCCGCCCCCCATGAAAACCAACGCCCTCATCCTCGCCCTCGCGCTGACCACCGACGCCATGTCCACTGAGCCACCCAAGACTGAACCGTTTGGCCAGACGCCCGATGGCACGCCGGTCGAAGTCTTCACGCTCACCAACCAGCATGGCATCAAGCTGCGCACGATGACCTATGGAGCCATTGTGCTCAACCTCGAAACACCGGACCGCAACGGCCGGAACGCCGACATCGTGCTCGGCTACAATACGCTCGCTGACTACGTCAAAGACACACCCTACTTCGGCGCGATCGTGGGTCGCTACGGCAACCGCATCGCGAAGGGAAAGTTTAGCGTCGACGGCAAGGCGTACACGCTGGCGACGAACAACGCTCCCGGCGGTATCCAATGCTCGTTACACGGCGGGTTGAAGGGTTTTGACAAGGTCGTGTGGCGCGGCGAAGCGCTGGTGATGAAGGGAGCGCAGGGAGTGAAGTTTACCTACACCAGCAAGGACGGCGAGGAGGGTTACCCCGGCACGCTCAAGCTGAGCGTCACGTATCTACTTACCGACGACAACGAATGGCGCATTGATTACGAGGCGACCACGGACAAGGCCACGCCGGTCAACGTCACGCAACACAGCTACTTCAATCTCAGAGGCGAAGGTAACGGCGACATCCTCGGCCATGAGCTGACGTTCAAGGCCGCGAAGTTTACGCCGGTCACCGTCGGCCTCATTCCCACGGGCGAGCTACGCCCGGTCAAAGGCACGCCATTCGACTTCACCACTGCGCATAAGATCGGCGAGCGCGTGCAGGCCAAAGACGAGCAGATGACGTTCGGCGGCGGCTACGACCACAACTGGGTGCTCGACAACCAAAGCGGGAAACTGGCGCTCGCCGCCACCGTGCGGGAACCCACGTCAGGCCGCGTGCTCGAGGTGCTCACCACCGAGCCCGGGATGCAGTTCTACTGCGGCAATTTCCTCGACGGAAAACTCACCGGCAAGAGCGGCCAGCCCTATCCGTTCCGCAGCGGCTTTTGCCTCGAGACGCAGCACTATCCCGATTCCCCCAACCAGCCCTCCTTCCCGAGCACCATCCTTAAACCCGGGCAGACGTTAAAGAGCACGACCGTCTATCGTTTCAGCGCGAAGTAACGTGAACGCCACCGGCACACTCCACACCGCGCGGTGGTTCGCCCCTTCGGCGGTGCGAGCCGCCTCGGGAGTTCTCCCACGCGCGTCATGCGGGCCCCGCTGTTCGCCGACATGAAACGGCTCGCCGCTTGCGTACTGCTGGCCGCCCTCCCGGCGATGGCGACCGAACCGGTTGACTTCAGCCGCGACGTGCTGCCGATCCTTTCGGCCCATTGCTTCAAGTGCCACGGCCGCGACGAGGCGCAACGCAAAGGCAAACTCCGCCTCGACGTGCGCGCCGACGCCCTTGCCGCGCGCGACGACTTCCGCCCAATCGTGCCCGGCAAACCCGCCGAGAGTGAACTCCTCCTCCGCGTTATTTCCAAGGACGAGGACGAGCGTATGCCGCCTGCCGACGCCGGCCGGCCGCTCACCGCCGCCGAAACCCAAACCCTCCGCGACTGGATCGCGCAGGGCGCCGACTACACCGAACACTGGGCCTTCATCGCCCCCCGGCGCGCGCCGCTCCCCGCAGTGGTCAACACGCTGTGGCCGCAGACGCCCATCGACCGCTTCGTCCTCGCGCGACTCGCAGCCGAAAAATTCCACCCCGCCGCCCGCGCGTCGCGCGAGACCCTCATCCGCCGCGCTACGCTCGATCTCATCGGTCTGCCGCCCACGCCCGAAGAAATCGAGACGTTCCTCGCCGACCAGGCCCCCGACGCATACGCGAAGCTTGTCGACCGCCTCCTCGCCTCGCCGCAGTACGGCGAGCGCTACGGCCGCCACTGGCTCGACGTCGCGCGCTACGCCGACTCCGGCGGCTTCGAGACCGATCTCTTCTTCGGCCACGCGTATCGCTATCGCGACTACGTCATTCGTTCGTTCAACGCCGACAAACCGTTCGACCGTTTCATCAAGGAGCAGATCGCCGGCGACGAACTTTTCCCTGGCGATGCCGACGCGCGTCTCGCCACCGGCCTCTACACCACTGGCCCCGTCCTGCAGGAAGCGGGCATGGTCGCCGGCAAACTCGAATACGATCAGAACACTGACTGGATCGACACCACGGGCGCCGCGTTCCTCGGGCTGACCCTGGCCTGCGCCCGCTGTCACGACCACAAATACGATCCCCTTTCGCAGCGGGAGTATTTTTCGCTCCAGGCTATTTTCGCCCCGAGCGACCAATTTGATTATTCCGTCGAGGGCAAGAAACTCCGCGACCGCGCGGCGCTGAAGACCACGCTCAAGGAATTCGAAGCCGAGCAGGCCCGCCTCCGCGCCCAGCGCGAATCCGATCCCGGGCGCCGTGAGGTGCTGCTGCGAAAAGCCGGCGAGGCTTTCATCGAGAACACTCCGGCGCTCAAGACCCGCGTTGAAAACAGCAAAAAGTTCGACGCCATCCGGCACGCCGTCGAACGCTTCCACCGCAATCCCGGAGCGAATCACGCCAACGACGCGCTCGTCGAGCAGGACGGCGACGACAACAACCTCGTCGTCGCGCTGAAGGCCGAGTTGCAGGGCCTGCTCCGCGGCCATCCGGCCGGCCAGGACGAAACCGGTTTCCTGAACATCGGCATCGTCGCGCTGCTGAATCCACTGCCAACACCGCGCACTCCCGCCCGCGTCGCGGCGACGGCGTCTGCGCCCGCACCCGTCGCCCTGCCGGCGCCCACACCCCGTCCCACGGACGCGGCACCCACTCCGCCAGCCGGAGCGAAACCCGGGGCTATTGTCCTCCCGCCGCCGAGTCCGAGAAATTTTTCCGACGGCGGCCTCAACAACCGGCGCGCGTTCGACGCTCTCACGACCGACGAAGAAAAACGCGCCTTCCTCAGCGCGCTTGGCCGCCAGCAGATCGACCGGCCGCAGCCCGCGGGCTATGTCGAGGATCTCGAAGCGCTCCGTCTCGACCTCGGCCAGAAGCATCAGGGAGATGCTTCCGCCCTTCCGATTCGCGTGCTGGATCACCGCGAGAAACCTCTCGCGATCCACCTGCTCAAACGCGGCGAACTCGAGACGCCTGGCGAGGCCGTCGCGCCCGGCCTGCCGGAAAGATTCGCCGGTGGTTTCGATTTCGACTTCGCCACAATCCCACCGGAGCGCCATCGCAGCGCCCTCGCCGCGTGGATCGCGTCGGACAAGAATCTCCTCACGGCACGCGTGATCGCGAACCGCGTCTGGCAATGGCATTTCGGCGAGGGGCTCGTGCCGACGCCGAACGATTTCGGCATTCGGGGCGAACGTCCGACGCATCCCGCCCTGCTCGACTGGCTCGCGATCGAGTTCGTCGCCCACGGTTGGAGCATCAAGTATCTCAATCGTCTCATCATGCTTTCGAGCACCTACCAGATGGCCGCGACCGCCGACGCCGCGACCCTCGAACGCGATCCCGCAAACCGGCTGCTCACGCGTTTTCAGCCGCACCGCCTGCAGGCCGAAGTTGTGTGGGACAGCATTCGCGCCGCGTCCGGCACGCTCGATCGCACGATGTTCGGCCTGCCCATAGCGCCACCACTCGACGAGCAGGAGCAAATTGGCAATCACCGCAAATGGCCCGCGAGCACGCCCGACGAAGCGAACCGCCGCGCGATCTATATCGTCGTGAGACGCTCGTTCCGTTTCCCGATGCTGGCCGCGTTCGACCTGCCGGACAACACCGCGAGCTGTGGCCGGCGCGACATCACCACCGTGCCGAACCAGGCACTCACGCTCATGAACAACCGCACGATGCGCGAGCAGGCGGACGCGTTTGCCGAGCGGCTGCTCCGCGAAACCCAGGGCGATCTCGCCGCGTTGCCCGCGCGCGCGTGGCTCCACGCCTACGGTCGCCCCATCGCGAATGACGAACGCGCCCGCGTCGCCGAGTCGCTGCGCGCGCGCGCCGACACCAAGGCCGCCGTCAGCGATCTGTGCCTCGCGCTCTTCAACACGAACGAGTTCATCTACCAGCAATAAAAAATTTTCCCATGAGTAGCCACCGCTGCCCCGGCCCCTTCGGCACGCCCCTCGACGCCACTTCGCGCCGCCACTGGATCACCCAGGTCGCCGGCGGCATGGGCGCGTGGGCGCTGCTTTCGCTGCTCGAACGCGACGGCCTCGCCGCGTCGCTCGCGCCCGCGATCTCCGGTGCCGACCGCGGCACGAATCCGCTCGCGCCGAAGCTGCCACATTTCGCCGCGAAGGCCAAGTCGGTGATTTTCCTGATGATGGCCGGCGGCCCGAGTCAGATGGAGACCTTCGATCCGAAACCGCTCCTCAACACACTGGCGGGGGAGAAAATGCCCGCGAGCTTCGGCAAGATTCCCGCGCAGTTCACCGACGTCACGCAGCAACCGCTGCTCGGCTGCAAGATCCCGTTCCGCGAATGCGGCGAGTCGCGGATTCCCATCTCGGACGCATTTCCGTTTCTCCAGCAGCACGCCGACCGGCTCGCCGTCATCCGTAGTTGCCACCACGACGGCTTCAACCACTCGCCGGCCCAATACGCCCTCACCACCGGCATGACCCGGCTCGGTTTCCCGAGCATCGGGGCGTGGATCACCTATGGGCTCGGCTCAGTCGCCGACAATCTCCCGGCGATGGTTGTGATGACCGATCCCGACGGAAAAATTAAAGGCGGCACGCCGTGCTGGGGCAACGGCTTCCTCCCCGCCGTCTATCAGGGTTCACCCGTGCGGGCCACGGGCGCACCCATTCTCTACGTCAACCGCCGGCCGGATGAATCCGCGGAGAGCCAGCGCTCGACGCTCGACCTCGCGCAGTGGCTCAACCGCCGCCACTCCGCGCAGACCAGCGCCGCCGCCTCGGAACTCGATTCGCGCATCGCCGCCTACGAGCTCGCGTTTCGCATGCAGACGGCCGCGCCCGAGGCCACCGACATCATGCGCGAATCCGCCGAGACGCGGAAACTCTACGGCGTCGACGATGAAAAGACGCGCGACTTCGGCACGCGCTGCCTCATCGCGCGCCGGCTCACCGAGCGCGGCGTGCGCTTCGTGCAGGTCATCTCCGGCAGCGGCGACAGCAAGGATTGGGATCACCACGACGACGCCTACGAAGGCACGCTGCGCCAGGCGAGGAAAGTCGACCAGCCGATCGCGGCGTTGCTCCAGGATCTCGCGGCGCGCGGTCAGCTCGAGGAAACGCTCGTCGTGTGGTCGGGCGAGTTCGGCCGCACGCCGACGTCGCAGGGCGGCAAGGGCCGCGATCACAACCCGAACGGCTTCACGATGTGGATGGCCGGCGGCGGCATCAAGGGCGGCAAGATCATCGGCGCCACCGACGAGCTCGGCCTGCGCGCCGTCGCGGACAAAGTGCATGTCAACGATGCGCACGCGACGATGCTGTCGCTCCTCGGCCTCGATCACCGGAAGCTCACCTATCTCTTCCAAGGCCGCGAATACCGTGCCACCGACGTGGGCGGCGACAACGATCTCGCGCGGCGGCTGATCATCTGACGCATGAACATTGCCCGCGCCCTTTCACTCGCCGCGCTGCTGCCCGCACTCGCGTTGGCCAACGCGCCCAAGCTCCCCGGCGTCACCTCGGCGATCCAGACCGCCCTGGACGCGCAGGAGATTTCCGGTGCCGTCACGGTGGTCGTCACCAAGGACACAGTGCTCCACCGCGCAGCGCTCGGATTCGCCGACCTCGCGGAGCAAAAGCCAATGCAGTCGGACACGATTTTCTGGATCAAATCGATGACGAAGCCCGTCACCGGCGTCGCGATCCTGCTGTTGCAGGACGAAGGCAAACTCAACGTCGACGATCCCGTCGCGAACTACCTTCCCGAGTTCAGCGGCTTGAAAACGCCCTCGGGCCAGCCGGCCAATCTGACCATCGCGCACCTCCTCACGCACACGTCCGGGCTCGGCGAAGGATGGGGTGAGAGCGGCAGCGCCACGGATCCTGCGCGCACCCTCGCCGATCTTGTGCGGCAGGCGCTCGCGAGCCCCATGCAATTTGAGCCGGGCGCGCGCTGGAAATACACGCAGTCGGGCATCAACACCGCCGGCCGCATCGTCGAAATCGTCAGCGGACTCACCTTCGATCAGTTTCTCCAGCAGCGTCTGTTCGATCCACTCGGGATGAAGGACACGACGTTTTATCCGACCGCCGCCCAGATGCCGCGTATCGTCACCCGCTATACGAAAAACAAGGAGACGGGAAAACTCGAACCCGTCGCACCGCGCCCAGATATCCTCGCGCGCGATCGTCCGCCCCTCGCGACATCGGGGATTTATTCGACCGGCCCCGACTTCGCGCGCCTTTGCCAGATGCTGCTCAACGGCGGAGCGCTCAACGGCCGGCGCTTCCTCCAGCCGGAGACGGTTAAACGATTCTCGACGCCGCGCACCGGCGGGCTCAAGGCGGGTTCCGCGCCCGGCACCGCATGGGGCCTCGGCTGCAGTATCGTCGGCGAGCCACAAGGCGTGACGGCGATGCTTTCACCCGGCACCTACGGCCACGGCGGGGCGTTCGGCACGCAGGCCTGGATCGATCCGGTGAAGGGCGTCGCCTACATCCTGATGATCCAGCGCGAAAAATTCGGCACCCCCGGTTATCGCAACGGCGACGACACCGCGGTCCGCAGGGATTTCCAGCAAGCCGCCGCCGATGCTCTCACAAAGTAGATCTGGCATCAACTTGCCCTCGGCACGAGTCCGACGGTTAAACACCGCAACTGATTCGCACGAAAAACGTCGATGCCTTTTAAACCGAGCTTAAGGCGCGCACCGCCGCGACGTTATCAGCCGTCACGCGCCCGCCAGTGTTGCCCCAAGAGTTGACGACATAGGTGAGCACGTCGGCCACCGGCGCGTCATCGAGAATGATCGGCGGCATCTGCCCGCGAAACCCGCGGCCGTTGACCGTGATCTCCTCTCCGAGCCCGGCCACAATCGCCCGGATCGCAGCGGAGCGGTTCGCCGCCAACCAGTCGGATTTCGCGAGCGGCGGATAAATTGTCGTCACGCCATCGCCCGTCGCCCCATGGCAAATCGCACAATTGGCCGCGAGGAGCGACTGACCCCGCGCCATCGCCGCCGCGAGTTCGTCGGTCGACTCCGCCGCGCGGGCCACCGCCGTGCTCATGACCAGGCCGGCCAAAGAGAGAGATCGCAGCAGAAGCAAACGCATCAGCGGGTAGCTACGATCGCACCCGAGCGGGTCAACCCGCGGCACCACCCGCGCCCAATTTCACTCGCGAAATTTCCGGGCTTGCGACCGTCGCCGCTGCACCAAACGTCCGGCAGTGATTTCGCCCCAATCCGACCAGACGCAGTGGTTCGCCACCGAGCTCGCGCCCCACGAGCCCGCCCTCCGCGCCTATCTCCACGGTCTCGTCAACCCGTCCGACATCGACGACCTCGTGCAGGAAACCTACGCCCGCCTCCTTCGCGCTCATGAACGCGGCCCGGTCGAGCATCCGCGCGGCCTCCTCTTCGCCACCGCCCGGAACGCCGCCCGCGACCTCTTCCGCCGCCGCACCACCGCCAACACAATTCCGATAACGGATTTCGTCGCCTCGCGCGTCTTCGACTCCGCACCCAACGCCGCCGAGACCGCCAGTCGCCAGCAAGAGACCGACCTGCTCGCGACGGCGATCGCGGAACTGCCGCCGCGCTGCCGTGAAATCCTCGTCCTCCACAAATTTGAAAACCTCTCCCACCGTGAAATTGCCGAAAAACTCGGCATCTCCGTGCACACGGTCGAAGCGCAACTCACGAAAGCTCTCCACCGCTGCGAAGAATTTTTCGCGCGCCACGGCCTGCCATGAAACCTGTGTCCCGTAGCGGCGAGCGCCAGCAAGCCGACGCGCCTACCCCTAGCGCCTACTCTCCCCATCGTAGCGGCGAGCGCCAGCAAGCCGACGCGCCTCCCCTTAGCGCCTGCTCTCCCCATCGTAGCGGCGAGCGCCAGCAAGCCGATGGCTTCATCCGCTCGGCGCTCCGCCTCCAGGCGGTCCAGCATCCGCCTCTCGCCCAATGAGCGCCGCTTTCTCCCCTCCCGAAGACTCCGCCCTCCGCGCGACCGCCGCGCAGTGGACAATCCGTCGCGACCGCGGCCTCTCTGCGTCCGAGTCGATCGACTACGAACTCTGGCTCGCTGCCGATCCACGTCACGCCGCCGCCATGCAACGCTCCGCCGCCGCGTGGTCTCGCCTTGATCGCATTCCGGAAAGCGCCGCCGCGCCCGTCCTCGCCACCGCCACGCGCCGCCGCTCCTTCTGGCGTCGCTCCCTCGCCTTCGCGCCCCTCGCCACTGCCGCCGCCGTCGCGCTCGTCGCACTCCACCTCACCCGCCCGTCCGCCACCACTCCCTCCGCTTCCGCCGCACTCGCGCCCGCCTCCGCTTCCGCTTCCGCCGCTACGTCGCCCTCCTCCGCCCCGCGCCAGCTCACGCTCTCCGACGGCACCGTCGTCCAACTCAACACCGGCGGCGAAGTCCTCGAGCAATTCACCCCGGCCGAGCGCCGCGTACTTCTCTCACACGGCGAAGCGCATTTCGCCGTCACCAAAAACCCCGCACGCCCCTTCGTCGTTCAAGCGGGCAACGTCGACGTCCGCGCCGTCGGCACCGCGTTTAATATCCACCTCAAGGCCGCCACGGTCGACGTCCTCGTTACCGAGGGCGTCGTCCAACTCAACCGCCCGTCGGCGCAGGTTCCCGTCGTCACCATCGCCGCGCCCCCCGACAACCTTCCGCGCCTCAACGCCAACGAACGCGCCGTCGTCTCCCTCGCGCCCACGTCGCCCACCTCACCCGCATCGCTCGCGCCCGCCATCGTCGTGACCACCGCAACCCCCGACGACATCGCCCGCACTCTCGCCTGGCAGGCCCCGCTGCTGCGCCTCGGCGGCTCGACGCTCGCTGAGCTCGTCCTCGAATTCCAACGCCGTTCCGGCCAGCGCGTCATCCTCGCCGATCCTGCCCTCGCGTCGCTCCGCGTCGGCGGCCGTTTCCGCGCCGACGACCTTGCGGGCTTCACCCACCTTCTCGCCACCACCCTCGATCTCGAAGTCGAACATACGGCCGACGACACGCTGGTGCTGCGAAAAAAATCTTCCACTCC
>CAMCHO010000014.1 GCA_945874455.1 Opitutus sp. GAS368
CAGGTGCGGGTGATCGCGGCGAACTGAGACCTGCCAGATGCATCTGTAGGCGAGCAAGGAGGCTCTGGGAAACAGGTGGGGCCCCGGTAACATCCCAGGGCAAGGGTGGACAACCGAGGCCACCATCGGCAGCCGAGAAATTACGGTGCCATTAAATTCGTCGATCCGCACTGCTGGCTGCGGGTAAGCGGAGGACGAGTCGGTGCAATCGCCAGATCAGGGCAGCTCCTTTATCTGGATACGCCGATACTCCATCAGGCCGACATCGCCTTCGAGGCCGATCGGGCCGGTTGCTGGAACTTTCAGCGCAGCCTCCAGCACCTCGCCGTTGCAGGTGCAGTGCGCAACGCCATCCTTCACCGTGATTTCAATTTCGTTCCAGTCCTGTGCGCGGTATTTTTTCAGCGTCTTGTATTTGTCTGGTCCGGCCACGGGGTAGTCGCGGCACTGGAGCTGGGGCTTGCGGATGAAGATACCGCTGTCGGCGCCGACCGCTGAGCGAAACTCGAGGCGCAGCACAAAGTTCTTGGGGAATTCCTTTGTCGTCCATATCTTCTGTGCGAGCCGCGGGGTTTTGGGATGCACGATGAGGACGCCGTCCTTCGCGGAGAACCGCCCGTCGGTCGCGGCGGGCTTACCATCGAAGGCGTCTGCAACTTTTTCGTCAGTTTTAGCGCCGTCCCGATAGCACCAGCCGGTAAGATCTTTGCCGTTGAAGAGACTGACGAATCCAGAGGCGGGCTTAAAGGAGTCGGCACCGCGAACCGCGGTGATTGCGTTCATTGCGAGCGCAAGAAAGACCAGTGAGGAAGTGAGGCGTTTCATAGTGTAGAGTGGAAAAGTGGATTCAGTGGATGATTGCGCCCATCGTGACGATACTGCCACGTCGAGTCGCGGGATTGAGTGGATCGCAGGATTGCTCGGAAGCCGGATTTTCAGGGATGGGTTCCGGGAGATTTGAGCTGAAATGAAACGGGATTTCGGCGGGGATAATCCGACGAAAAATCCCGGCGGGACTAGGAGGATTTGTTTTTTTAGGGGAAGGGACCCGGGGAATCACTGACTCGGAGGCAGGTCGATCTTCGTGGGGCGGGACGGGTGGGGGGCGGGGTTAACGACGGAGACAGGATCAGAATCCCGTTGGCCCCCCTCGCTCAAGCCCGCATTTCCGAAGAGCCCGCGAATGCCTCATTCACACGTGGGCAGAGGGGCGCGAATTTATTTGGGTTCGCTCAACATGGAGAACAAAGGTCTGGTGCTTCCTGTTTTGCCACCGCTGTTTGGCCGATCCTGATCGTCGATTACCGCTTTAGGCGCTGGCGCGGCGACGCACGTCGGTGTCCGGATTGTAAGCGGGTCGAATCGGTGAGTGGTCGCATAAAAAATGTGGTTAAGAGGGAAACGTGATGGGAGTCGGGGCTTGACAGGCTAGGGGGGCGACGGTGTTGTCCTCGGCTTTTCCAAGCAAGCAACGCTCCGTAAAACATCCGTCATGGCTCTCAAAATTCGTCTTACCAAGGTTGGTTCCGTGCATCAGCCGCTTTATCGCGTGGTTGTCGCCGAGGCCCGTTCGCGTCGCGATGGCGCCCCCGTTGAAAACATTGGTACGTACACACCCAAGACCAAGGGTAACCCGATCACTCTCAAGCTCGACCGCGTCGATTACTGGATCAGCAAAGGCGCTGTGCCGACTAACACGATGCACGCGATGATTAAGAAGGCTCGCCGGACTGCCGCCGCCACCGCTCCTGAGGTAGTAGCCAGCTAATCCGCTGCTTTTCCTTTTCATTAATCGCCCAGCCTTTGAGGCTTGGGCGATTTTTTGTTTAAGCGAATCGCTGCAACTAGGTTGCCTGCTTCGAGCCCCGCGCGCCTATGCCGCTCACGATTGATGTCTTGACGCTTTTTCCGCGGATGCTGGATGGGTTTTTGGTTGAAAGCATCCTCGGCAAGGGCATCGCGGCCGGTCATCTCGCGGTCAAAGTCCACGACGTGCGGGCATGGTCGACGGACAAACATCGCCGAGCAGATGACCGGCCGTTTGGTGGTGGAGCGGGCATGGTCCTGACACCGGAGCCGGTGTTTGCCGCGATCGAGCAATTGCAGACGCCGGGTTGCCGCCGGATTTATCTGACCCCGGACGGAACTCCGCTCTCGCCGGCGCTGGCCTGTGAGTTGTCTCAGCAGCAGCATCTTATTTTCCTTAGCGGCCACTACGAGGGGATCGACCAACGCATCCGGGATGCCGTGATTGATCAGGAGATCAGCGTTGGAGATTATGTGTTGACGAATGGCACGCTGGCGGCGGCCGTGGCGATCGATGCGCTGGCCCGTTTCATCCCCGGTGTGCTCGGTGAGGAAAAGTCATTGACGCACGAATCCTTCACCAACACGTTGCTCGACTTTCCTCAATACACGCGTCCCGCCGAGTTCCGGGGCATGTCCGTTCCAGACGTTCTTCTCTCTGGAAACCATGCCGAAATCGAAAAATGGCGGCACGCGCGACAAGTGGAAAAAACCCGTCAGGTCCGACCAGATTTACTCAAATAACTCAGCCATGAACCCGATCATTACCGCAATCACCGCTTCGCAGGTGAAAAAAGACATCACGCCGTTCAAAGTCGGCGACGGCGTGCGCGTGCACACGAAAGTCCGTGAGGGCGACAAAGAGCGCGTCCAGATTTACGCCGGCATCGTCATCGCTCGGAAGGGGCACGGCATCCACGAGTCCTTCACGGTTCGTCGCATCAGCTATGGCGAAGGCGTCGAGCGGGTGTTCCCAGTCAACTCGCCGAACATCGATAAGGTCGAGGTCGAGCGTGAGTCCGAAGTGATGAAGGCCCGCCTTTACTACCTCCGCGGTCGCACCGGCAAGGCCGCTGTCGCCGTCAAGGTCAAGGACCGCTCTGCCGAGATCCACGCCAAGAACATCGCCGAGAAGGCCGCGACTGCTGCTGCTGCTGTGGCGGCCACGACGGCTGCGGCGGCTGCTCCCGCTCCTGCGGCGAGCTAAGTTTTTGGTTTATCAACCCTCTCGAAAGCGAGCCTCACCCGAGGCTCGCTTTTTTTGTTTATGCCCGGGGCGACCGATACATAACGATGCCGCCCTCACCACAAAAGTGACTTTTGCATGCCCGGCTAAAACGCTGATTTTCCTGAAGAAGCTGTTTCCGAGGAGCCCTCCTCACGTAGTGGGAATAGACCGACGGAAACCAGTGAGTGTCGCAAGGTGAGCTGAGCGGCGCGCCGGCGAGCGGGGGCCTACTGGGGGGGGCGGAGCGAAACGGCTCAGGTCAGGCGTTGTTGGTGCGCGTGGATACCTCAATCACATCGTGAGGGGTGGCTTCTTTTTGGCCGGCGGGGCTGACGCGGATATAACGGGCCTTGGTGCGGAGCTCGGACAGCGTCGCCGCGCCGAGGTAGCCCATGCCGCTTTGCACCCCGCCGATGAGCGTGCCGAGCACGTCGTCGACCGAGCCGCTGACTTCCTTGAGAGCCTCAATACCCTCGGCGGCCACCTTGCGGGTCTGATCATGCTTGTCGTGACCGTAGCGTGCGGCGCTGCCCGCTTTCATGGCGGCGAGGCTGCCCATGCCCCGGTATTGTTTATAAATTTTTCCGCTGATTTCCATGATTTCGCCTGGCGCTTCCCGGCAGCCGGCGAGCAGGCCACCCAAAATGACGGCGTCGGACAGCGTCAGGGCTTTGACGATATCGCCGCTCTTGGTGATGCCGCCGTCGGCGATGAGTCGGACATTTTTTGCCTTCGCGGCGTGGCCGGCGACGTGGAGCGCGGTGAGTTGCGGGATACCCACGCCGGCGACGATGCGGGTGGTGCAGATGGAGCCGGGACCTTGGCCGATCTTGATGGCGGAGGCCCCGCAATCGGCGAGGAACGAAACGCCGGCTGCACTGGTGACATTGCCTGCAATCAGCGTGAGCTCGGGGAACGCGTCGCGGACGAGCTTGACGACGTCGCCGACTCCGGCGGTATGTCCATGAGCGGTGGATACGGCGATCGCATCGACCTGCTCGGCGACGAGATGGCTGACGTGTTCGAGGATTTTATCGCGGTCGAGCGAGCCGTCGGGCAGGCGGAGCGGCGAGAGCGCTGCTCCGACGACGAGCCGAAAATGGGCGTCGCGCGCAGGTTTGCGGCGAGACTTGGCTTCGGCGGTGATTTTTTCGACGTCCGAGCTGGTGACGAGACCGCGGAGGCGGCCGGCGCCATCGACGACCAGCATTTTGTTAATGCCGATGTGCCGCGTAAAAAAAGCGTCGGAAGATTTGATCGGATCCTTCGCGACGGAGCTCGCTTTTTCGGTGATGAGTTGGGCGCGGGGGGTCATCACAGCGGAGACCTGCTTGGTCTTGTAGCGGTCTTTCACGACGTTGCCGGAGAGGAGGCCGACGAGCATGCCGGCGGAGTCGACGACGGGGAACGTGGAGAACGAGAAACGTTTTTCTTCGATGAGCTTGAGGACATCGCCGATGAGTTGGTCCGGGGTGACGGTGATCGGATCTTGGATGAGGCCGTGGATGTGACGTTTGACGCGGGCGACTTCCTTCACCTGCTCGCGGGGCGGCATATTGTAGTGAATGAGGCCGAGGCCGCCGTTGAGCGCCATGGCGATCGCCATGCGCGACTCGGTGACGGTGTCCATGTCTGACGAGATCACGGGAATCTGCAGCCGCAGCCCATCGCTGATCGCGGTCGAGGTGTCGGCGTCCTTCGGCAGAATCTCCGAATACAACGTGGCGAGCGAAACGTCGTCGAACGTGAGCGCGGTGGGAAGATTGGCGCGGAAGAAGGCCGCGGCTGGGAGATAGAACTCCGCGTCAGCAGGCGAGGAGTGGGCGGTGGAGGACGGAGCAATCTTTGGCATAGATTGCCATTAACGGAGTAGGTGCGGCGGGCCGGAGCGCAAACAGAAACTCTGGTTTGCGCGGGTGCCGGTGCATGTATGACGTATACGCATGGGTTACCTTTTCCAATTTCGTCGCTATCATTTGCCGTTGCGGGCCCCGGTGCGCACGGCTCATGGGCGTTGGACCGAGCGCGAAGGGGTGTTGGTGCGATTGGAGACGGCGGAAGGCGCCGTGGCATTTGGGGAGGCGGCGGTGTTGCCCTGGTTTGGGACGGAGACTGCGGACGAGGCGGAGGCGGGGTGTCGGGCGGTCGGGGCAAAGGCGGGGGCTGACCTGCTGGCGAGTTTACCGGGCAAGTTGAGTTGTGTGAGAAATGCGCTGGCGGCGGCGATGGGGGAGCTTGCAGCTGGGACGGCGGTCCGGGCGAAAGCGGTGCCTTACTTGGGTGTCGCGGCATTACTCCCGGCGGGGCGCGCGGCGCTCGACGCTTTGCAGGGCAAAGGAGACCTGGGCTTTCGGGTGTTCAAATGGAAAGTCGGCGTGGGTGACGTGGCGGACGAGCTCTCGCTGTTGGATGATCTCTGTGGCGGGCTGCCGACGGGCGGGACGCTACGGCTCGATGCGAACGGGGCGTGGGATCGTCGGCGGGCGGAACGCTGGCTCGAAAAGTGTGCCGAGCGCCCGGTGGAGTTTGTCGAGCAACCCGTCGCGCCCGAGGCGCGGGGCGCGGATGATTTACTGCGGGGACTGGCGGAGGATTTTCCCACGCCGATCGCACTGGATGAATCCGTAGCTGGAGACGGTGATATTGAACGTTGGCTCGGGGCGGGCTGGCGCGGGGTGTTTGTGATCAAGCCCGCGCTACTCGGCCAGGTGGAGGCGACGATGGACCGGCTCGCGAAGGCGAACGCGTCGGTGGTGTTTTCATCGGCGCTGGAAACGGCGGTGGGGGCGAAGGCCGCGCTGCGGGTCGCGTTTGCCTGGCCGGGCGAGGCGCGCGCTCTGGGGTTTGGGGTATGGCCGCTGTTTGCAGACGCGAGATTTGATGGCCCCCAGGCGGCACCGTTGGTGCGTTGGGAAGATGTCGAGCGAATCAACCCGGAGGCTATATGGAACGTGCTGAATTGAAATCGCTGCTGCGCGCGACCGGCGTCGCCGAGGAATGCGGCGCATTTTTTTTCGTGCGTGATCCCCAGCGGGTCGAACGGCTGCCGGCGGAAGTCGGGTCAGCGAGTGCGCGCGAGGGCTACGGTTGGCTGGGACTGCCGACGGGAGGGACGAGCGGGCGGAGCCGCTTTGCTCGGCATGACGAGGTCACCTTGACGACGGCTGTAAGGGGATTTTGCGCACACTTTGGCTTCGAGCGGGTGAATGCAGTCGGGGTGCTGCCAGCCTACCATGTGAGCGGGCTGATGGCCCGCGTGCGATGTGCCGCGACGCAGGGCAGCTATGTCGCGTGGGAATGGAAACAATTGGAGCTGGGCAAAGTGCCCGTGCTCGACCGGCAGACCGGCGATTGGGTGCTCTCGCTGGTGCCGACCCAGTTGCATCGGTTGTTGGCTTGGCCGACGGCGGTGGCGTGGTTGCGGACGTTTCGGGTGATTTTTATCGGCGGCGGGCCGGTCTGGCCGGCGTTGGCCGAGGCGGCGGCGCAGGCAGAGCTTCCCCTGTCGTTGAGCTATGGTATGACCGAGACAGCGGCGATGGTCACGGCGCTGCGACCGGACGAATTCTTGAGTGGGAATCGCAGCAGCGGGCAGGCGCTGCCGCACGCGAGGGTTTCGATCAACGTCGACGGGACGGTGAGCGTGGCGGGCGAGTCGGTCTTTCACGGTTATTTTCCCGAATGGCTTCCCGCACGGGAATTCCAGACCGAAGATAATGGAAACATGGATGCACACGGTCATCTCCACCTCGCGGGGCGGCGGGATGCGGTGATTATCACCGGTGGAAAAAAAGTGCAGCCGACGGAGGTCGAGGCAGCCTTGCGGGCCAGCGGAGAGTTTTCCGATGTGGCGGTATTGGGTGTGCCGGATGCCGAGTGGGGGCAGGTCGTAGTTGCGTGTTATCCGGAGGGTGGTCGGATGCCTGATTTCGCGCGGGCGGTGGTGGCGTTGGCAGGGGCGAATAAACCCAAGCGCTTCGTCGCGATCCGTGACTGGCCGCGGAGTGCGCTTGGGAAGATTAATCGCGCGGCTCTGGCAATGGCGGTGGCGTCGTCGTTGGTGAGCGAAGAGCCGCGAGAAAAAGCTGACGGCGCAAAGCGATGTGTTTAACGCTCATTTATGACGAAAAACGAAATAGCCGATGTGCTGAGCGAGATCGGAGTGCTGCTGGAACTGAGTGGAGAAAATCCCTTCAAGATCCGCGCGTATCAGTCGGGCGCACGGGCGCTGGCGGCGATGGAGGAGGCGGAATTGGGGCGGTTGATTACGGCGGGCGAACTCGCGACGATCAAGGGGTTCGGCGATGCGCTGGTGCAGAAAATCACCGAGCTGCATACGACGGGGCGGCTCGTGTTTTTCGAAAAATTAAAGGCTTCGATCGAGCCGGGGCTCGCCGAGATGCTGCAGATCCCCGGGCTCGGGCCGAAGAAAATCCGGGCGCTGCATAGCAAGCTGGGGATCGCGAGCATCGCGGCGCTGGGGCAGGCGTGCGCCGAGGGGAAGGTCGCCGAGCTCGAGGGCTTCGGTGAGAAAACGCAGGAGAAAATCGTCGAGGGGATCCGGAATCGCGAGGCCTATGGGCGCCGTCATCTTTGGTGGGACGCGGCGGAAATCGCCGGACCGATTGTCGCCGGGCTGCGCGCGTTACCACAGGTACGCCGGGCGGAGTCGGCGGGAAGTCTGCGGCGGGGAATGGAGACGGTCGGCGATCTGGATTTCATAGTGGCGGCGGACGACGTCGCGCCGGTCGTGGAGTGGTTTGTCGCGCAGCCGGGCGTGAAAGAGGTCACCGCTCAGGGTGAAACGAAGGCGAGCGTGCGGTTTGAGAGTGGTTTGCAGGCGGATCTGCGAATCGTGCCCGCGGGGCAATTCGTTTTTGCGCTGCATCATTTCACGGGGTCGAAGGACCATAATGTCCAGTTGCGGCAGCGCGCGCTCGCGGCTGGGCTTAGTCTCAGTGAATGGGGCCTCGTGCCTGCGGAAGGCGAGGGCACAGCGAAAGAAAAAGCGGAGCAGGGGAAAAGTCTCGTCGCGGGCAGCGAAAGGGAACTGTTCGCCGCTTTGAAATTGAGCTTCATCCCGCCGGAATTGCGGGAAGGGCTCGGTGAGATCGAGGCCGCGGAGGGAGACGAATTGCCGCGGCTCGTGGAGCTGGCCGACTTGCGCGGGGCGTTTCACAATCACACGACGGCCTCTGATGGACGCAACACGCTCGCCGAGATGACGGCCGCCGCAGAGGCGCTCGGCTGGGAGTATTTCGGGATCGCCGACCACTCGAAGGCGAGTTTTCAAGCGAAGGGACTCAGCGAAGAACGATTGCTCCAGCAGATCGGCGAAGTTCACGCATTGAACGCGTCGCAGCGCTTCACGACGCATGTGTTCACTGGGACGGAGTGCGACATTCTCACGGATGGACGTCTGGATTTCGACGACGAGCTGTTGGCAAAACTAGACTACGTGGTGGTGTCGGTGCACAACGCGTTTACGCAAGATGAAGCGACGATGACGGCGCGAATAATCCGGGCGATCGAGCATCCGTTGACTTCGATGTTGGGGCACCTGACCGGGCGGCTGTTGCTGCGGCGAGAGGGTTATCAGGTCGACGTGACGAAGGTCATCGACGCGGCGATCGCCAACAACGTGGTGATCGAACTGAATGCAAATCCGTGGCGGCTCGACCTCGACTGGCGGCATTGGCGCAAGGCGGCGGAGCGGGGACTGCTGACGTCGATCAATCCAGATGCCCACGAAACGGCCGGGCTTGAGGATGTGCGCGCAGGGGTGAATGTGGCGCGGAAAGGCTGGCTCACCCGCGAGCACGTCCTCAACACGCGTCCGCTGGCGGAGGTCAAAATGTGGCTGGCGGATCGGAGGCGGTAGGTCCGGGCCAGCTTCGTCTCAGTCTGTTCGGTAAGAATGGCCTGCTGCATCCGCTTCTTGGTGACGCGGGGATTCCGGATGACCGCAGTGTCTTCATGGGTTGGCTCGACCTCGATGAACACGCGCCGAAGTAGGGTCGTTTTTCCACAGCCGACTTTACGACCCAGCGTTTAAACCCCTGCTTTTACCCAAGCCCTCATCGAGGTGCTGGAGCGCCTCTTGATGGGGCGGACTGAGGTCAAGAAAACGAGGGGCGTCGGAAGATTGAACGGTATCTCCCGAAACCCGTGAAAACGCTGATCCACGCGGACGGCGGAGGAGGTGCACGTGTTTCAAAACGCACCCCTATTTCGCGGGAATGTCGACGGGCGCGCATCCGTTTTGAAATCTCCTTTACTCGCGGTCGGTCGCTACCGTTGATGGCGCAGCAACTCGTGAATCCGCGTCAAACCATAGCCAGCCTGTATATCGTCCTGTTTGTGGGGATTGGCGTGGGTGCGACGGTGTTGTTCGCCGACGCGTGGGGAGAATACAAACAGTTGAAAGTGGTGGAGGCGGTTAGTCGGCAACGGCTCGCAATCGAGATTGCGCGGCTCAAGGAGCAGGAAAAAATCCTCGAACGCCTGCGCACCGATCCCGAATTTGTCGAAAAAACCCTCCGGGCGCGATGGGGCTTCGTGAAAGCGGGTGAAGTCATTTATCGGTTTCCCGAATAGACAGAAGACACCCGCTGCGGCATGGCCCAACATCCCACCATCGAACGTTTTGAGCGCGCCGGTCAGGCGCACGTCTTCGCCTTTTTTGACCGGCTCTCGCCGGTTGAACAAGCCCAGCTCCTCGCGGATGCGGCGGAGGTGGACCTCGTCGAGGTGCGCCGACTCTACCGTTCGCTGGTTGCGCAGAGCGAGGGGCCGGTGGGCGTCAGTGTGGCGGGCCTAGCTCCCGCGCCCTATGAAAAGCGACCAGAGCACGGCGGCGATGCGGCGGCGTGGGCTCAGGCAAAAGCTGCGGGGGAGCGCGCGTTGCGCGGCGGGCGGGTCGCGGCGTTTACGGTAGCGGGAGGGCAAGGGACACGTCTCGGCTACGACGGACCGAAGGGGACCTTTCCGGTTACCCCGCTCAGAAGGAAGCCGCTCTTCCAAGTGTTCGCGGAAAAAATTCGCGCGGCGGGCCTGCGTTACGGGCGACCGCTGCACTGGTTTATTATGACGAGTCACGCGAACCATGCGGCGACCGCGGCATTCTTCACGGACAACGCGTACTGGGGTCTCGATCCTGCGCGCGTGCATTTTTTCCGCCAAGGCCGGATGCCGGCGGTGAGTCTGGACGGAAAAATTATGCTCGAGACCAAGGGTTCGCTCGCTCTCTCGCCAGACGGTCACGGCGGTTCGTTGCGGGCCCTCGAACGCAGCGGGGCGCTTGATCTCATGAAGCGGGAAGGGATCGACACCCTCAGTTATTTTCAGGTCGATAATCCCCTCGTGCGGTGCATCGACCCGGCCTTGATCGGTTGGCACCTGCTCCGTGATTCGGAGATGACAAGCAAGATGGTGCCGAAAGCCTACGCCGAGGAAAAGGTCGGGCATTTTTGTTCACAGAGCGGAAAAACGGTGGTCGTGGAGTATTCGGATTTGCCCATGGCGATGCAGCGCGAGACGGCCGCGAACGGCGAGCTCCGCTACATTGCGGGGAGCATTGCGATCCACGTGCTCGACCGGGAATTTGTGCGGCGGATGGCGGCGGGCGGGGCTGGCGCGACGCTGCCCTTTCACCGTGCCGACAAGAAGATTCCGACCATCGATGCCGCTGGTGCGGCGGTGAAGCCGGAGAAGGCGAATGGCGTGAAGTTTGAGATGTTTGTGTTCGACGCGCTGCCGTTTGCGAAAAATGCGGTGGTGATCGAGACGCTGCGCGCGGACGATTTTTCTCCCGTTAAAAACGGCGAGGGGCTCGATTCCCCGCAGACGTGCAGAGATGATCAGCTCCGACAATTTTCGCGTTGGTTGACAGCCAACGGGGCCACCGTCGCGACGGACGCCTCTGGCTGCCCCACTATCGCCCTCGAAGTCTCTCCCCTGTTTGGCTACGATGAAGACTCGTTTGCCGATGCTTGGGGAAAACTTTCCACCAAGCCCGCCGTCGTTGACGGCCTCTACCTCGCCTGAGTTTTTTTCATCTCCCATGACGACCCTTGATCGAATTAACACCGCAGTGAAATCGGGCCCGCTGATGCCCGCTGCTGCGGAGAACCTCACGACCTTTCTCTCGGCGAAGCTCCCCGCGTGGGCGCTGGCGAGTATCGACGAACTCACGACGAAAGGGACGTGGAGCGAACTCAACGACCGGTTCTACCGCTACCTGGAGTTCGGCACGGGAGGGATGCGCGGCCGTACGATCGGAGTCATGCCGGCGGCGGCGGAAACCGGCGTCCCGAGTGCGACCGGTGCACCGGAACATGCCGCCATCGGCAGCAACATGCTCAACGATTTCACCCTCATCCGGGCGGTGGTGGGGCTCTACCGTTACACGCGGAAGTATCAGGATTCCCGCGGAAATTCCGCGCGGGCGAAACTCGTGATAGCACACGACGTGCGCCATTTTTCCCGGCACTTCTGCGAACTGGCCGCATCGACTTGGGCGCGACTGGGTGGCGAGGCCTTTATTTTCGACGGCCCCCGGCCGACGCCGCAGCTGAGTTTTGCGGTGCGCGCGCTGAAAGCCCAGGCCGGCATCGTGATCACCGCGAGCCACAATCCGCCGCATGACAATGGATTCAAAGCGTATTTCGATGACGGAGGACAAGTGGTGCCGCCGCACGACACAGGCATCGTGAGCGAGGTCAATGCGGTGCCGTTGGTCGAGTTGAGTTCCTTTTTGGAGAAGAATCTCGTCGGCGTGACGACCTTGGGTCGGGACGCCGATGACGCGTATCTCGCGGTCGCGGCGGCGGCGGCGATTGATCCGAGCGTCTTTCGCTCGACCAAGCTCTCGGTGATTTTCACGAACATCCATGGCACCGGTGCCATCCACGCGGTGCCGCTCCTCATCCATGCGGGTTGCGACGTGACGCCCGTGCTGGAGCAGTTTGAGTTTGATGCGCAGTTTCCGACGGTAAAATCGCCCAATCCCGAGAACGCCGAGGCGCTGGCGCTCGCCGTGACTTTAGCGGATCGGCGGGGGGCCGACCTCGTGGTCGCGACGGATCCCGATGCGGACCGCATGGGTGTCGCCGTGAGAAATCGCGCCGGGGCCATGGAACTGCTCACCGGGAACCAAATCGGTGCGCTGCTGACGGAATATCGGCTTACCAAATACAAAGCGCTTGGTTGGATTCCGCGTGAAGGCAGCCAACGTGTCGCGATCGTCACTACGTTTGTAACGACCCAACTGCAGGACGTCATTGGTCGGTCCCATGGGGTGAAGGTCGTCAAGACGTTGACGGGATTTAAGTGGATTGCCGCCAAGATCCGGCTTTATGAAGAGCAGCTCCGGACTGCGATGGGGCCGGGCTTTGACTACGACGGCACGCCGTTTGCGGAGCGGGCGAAACTGCTCCAGCAGCACAGCACATTTTACGCGTTTGGGGCTGAGGAGAGCTATGGCTATCTGCCGAACGACTCCCTGCGGGACAAGGATGGGAATTCCGCATGTCTGATGTTCGCCGAGGTCTGCGCGTGGGTGAAATCGCGCGGGCTGACCGTGCCGGAATATCTCGATGAAGTTTTCCTAAAATACGGTTTCTACCTCGAGAGCGTGATCAACATCTACTACGAAGGCGCGAGTGGAAATGCGAAGATCAAGCGGATCATCGACAGTTATCGCGCGAATCCGCCCTCGTCGTTTGGCGACCTGTCGGTGACGCAATTTCAGGATTTCGGGCGTGAAAAAATCATCGATGCCGACGGTGAGACGATCCCGGCGCAGGACCTTTATGTGGTCACGCTGTCGAACGGTTATTCGTTTGCGGCGCGGGGAAGCGGCACCGAGCCGAAGATGAAGTTCTATCTCTTCGCCAACGAGACGGTGGCGCATGCGGACGAACTGCCGGCGGTGAAAGCGCGCGTGGGGACAGCGCTGGCTGGGCTGAACCAGCTCATCTCGGCGGACGCCCAGCGGCGCGCCGAAGGGTGAGCGGGACGTTGGGCCGTGCTCGGAGGGTCTTCCGGTCAGTTCTTTCCGCGCCACGCGCTTTCGGTGCGTCGTGCAGGGTGCTACTTCGAGGTTGGCGTCGAGCCGGTGATTTCGGCGAGGAGGCGGAAGAAACCGGCTTTGCGAGGGGAGCTGATGCCCCAGTTGGCGGGGATACTCTGGTAGCCTTCGTCGAAGCCCTCGCCCTTCATGCGGAAATCAAAGTAGCCCCAGCCGCAGTATTCGCCGAGGGCGGCGGTGAAATTGTTCACGGGCACCTCGAAGTTGAAGTGGTCGTCTTCGTTGAAGAAAATCGGCTTGGTCGTGTAGCCGGCGACTTTGCGGGTGAGCTGCACCATCTCGGCAATGCGTTTGGGATCGTTGACGCCGTTGCCGTGGAGGAGGAGGTAGTCCGAAGAGCGCACGACGTTTTCCTTCGGGACGGTGTTGCCGCCGTAAGAAGTGCTGACGAGGAGACGGCGGCCATCGGGGGATTTCATCGCCTTCACGCGCTCGATGAGTTCATGCACACGATCGGGCCGAAGGATGGCGTGATCGTAGCGGACGTTGCACTCGTTGTTTACCTCGATGAGCACATTGCGCCAGCCGTTTTCGAGGACCCAGCGGGTTGCGCCATCGACGGCACGGATGACAGCGGCTTCGTCGGTGAGGCGTTCGTCTTGGCCGAAATAGAAATAGCCGAGGACGACGACCATGCCGAGGTCGTCGGCGAAATCGATGACGCGCTTCATGCGCGCGGCGTAGTCGGGGAGGAGCGTGCCGTCGGCGCGGTAGGCGTTGTTAATCCAGGGCTGTTTCGAGGAGTAGCCTTCGGGGGAGCCGCCTTGGAAGTTGATGCCGAAAGAGAGGAGGCCATGCGCGCGCCAGACGGGCATGGCGGCGAGGAACTCGCGGACGTTGCGCTCGGCGTCCCACTTGCCGGTGTCGGGGTACGTCCAGCGGGAAACGGTCTCGGGGTTGAGGTCGTCGAAGACGCCCTGGACCATCCGGGAGTTCATCATGAGGCCCTCGATTTTTTTCCCCTTCCAAGTCCGGCCCGCGTAGGTCGGCATCCCGTTGATAAAGAATTTATCGCCCTCGATGGTGACCGTCGTTTTCGCGGAGGGCGGAGTGGCTGCGGCTGCGAGGGTGAGCGGGCTCGCGAGAAGCGAACTGAGGAGGATGAGAAGAGCGAGTGGGCGTGGACGGAGGGCATTCATAGGAGGGGTGATTTTATAAGATCATACTTTAGGAGCGATGGAGACGAGCGATGAGCTCGGCGAGGGCGGTATCCGACCCGACATTACCAGGAAAGACGACGTAACCGAGGCCGGGGAATTTTGATTCGGGGCCGAGTTGCCAAACGGGGACGCCGGGCAGGGCTTGACCAAGGACGAGGGCGCGGCGGACGCCGAGGCCGAGCGTGGCCGTATCGCTGGAGGTGATGCCGCCTTTGGCGATCAGGTAGCGCGGTGCGATGGTGAGATTCCGGATGAGCAAGACCAAGGCTTCGGATACCCGGCGGCCGATGGCGAGGCTGGCGGCGGCGTCGGAAGAGGTGATGAGTTGCCGGCTGGTGTAGACGACGGTGTCGCGACCGGCGGCGAGGGCGGCGTTGGTTTGTGCGAGGGCGGCGGCGAGGGTGGGCGGGCGGCGGGTGTCATCGAGGAGCGCGGCCACGTCGAGTTCGATGGGCGTGACGGCGGACGTGGCGAGCAGCGCGGCGAGTTGGGCGCTGGTTTTGGGGACGTAGGAGCCGACGAGGGTGAGGCCGCCGTGGCTGGTGGGTGTGCTGTAGGCGGCGGGTGGGAGCAGGGCGTGTTGCGGGGATTGACCGATGCGGGCGGCGATAAATCCGGCGGCGGTGCGGTAGAGGAAACGCGAGCCGGTGGCCTCGGCGGCGAGCGTGGCGGCAGCGAAGACCTCAATGTCGCGGGGGGCAGCGGCGTTGACGATGCAGACGGAACCGCGCGGGAGGGCGCGGAGTTTTTCGGCGACGGCTTGCGGGCCGGCGGAACGCAGGAGATCGATGGAGAGGGTCGCGACGTCGTCGGCGCGGGTGCGACCGGCGGTTTTTTCTTCGACCCACGACGGGAGGTGGGAGTGTCGATAACCAAAGGCGGCGTCGCGGGCGAACGGCGTGTCGGCGGCGGGCACGAGCCGATCACCCTCGGCGACGTAGTGGGTATCGTTGAGCGTGTAGCGACCGCCGGCTTCGAAGTAGGGGGTGAGCAACGTGGCGTCGAAGGGCCCGAGGACGGAGGACAAGGTGTCGGTTTCGAGCGGATAATAGCCGCGCAGCGTGGAGTCGCTACGGCTGGCGATCACGAAGGGGCGGCCGGTGGCGCGCGAGGCGGAGCGAAGACGGGTGGCGAGTTCGAGGTGAAGCGCGTGGGAGGCCTCGGCGGTGAGGCTCCGGGAATTGGTGAGGACGTAGAAACACGCCGGTGCGGCGGCGAGTTCGGCGGTGAGCGTCGCGACATCCCACGTGGTGACGACGGCGATGGCGCGCACGGTCTGGGTGCCGGTGGGATCGTCGTCGAGGACGACGAGGGTTTGGCCCGACGCAGACGCGGCGACGGCGTTGGCGGGGAGAACGTCGTGCGGCCACGGAGGAAGGAGGGCGGCGAAGGCGGCGGATTTGGAGAGCGCGGGCAAGGGAGTGAGTTGGGGTTGACTCAGAAATCGTGAACTCAGGTAGCGGGCATTGGGAATTTTAGATCCGTCGCGAAAGGAGCGGTTCAGCGGGACGGAATTTCTCAGTGTTTAGATCCCCGACTTCACGAGCCACGCTGGGAGCGGATGATCGGGCGTGAGGGGCTCGACGAGTGGGCGGTGAGTTTTTGAGCGCGTCCTCGGTGGAGGGAACCGCGATGGCGAAGTGATCGAGGCCTTGGTGGTGCATGGGAGAAAGCGATCGATGGACGAAAGGCGGCCGCACGAGTGCCGCCGGTTGGTTGGGGCTTGGGCGGGGTTGGGAAGCCGCCGTTCTGGGATTACGGTTTGGGGAGGACGGTCTGGGTGGGATCGGCGGGGAGCGCGGGGAGATCCATCGGCTGGGCGTAACGAGCGAGGTCGGTGGTGAGGATGCGAACATTTTTCCAGCGGATGAGATTTTTTTCCTGCGCGACGTCGCCCGTGGCGGGGAACGAGTGGATTTTGAAGGCGATGGGACCGCGCGTGTATTTGCCGTCGAGCAAGTGCGCGGTCGGGATGCCGTTGACCCAGATTTTAATGACGCGGCCAATGGCTTCGATGCGGAAGCGGGCCCATTCGTTAAACGTGTAGGCGGTGCGGCCACGGTCGTTGGCGGCGAGGGTTTGGAGCCAGAGCCAGTTTTTGCCGTAGTCGTCGAAGATGCCGCCGGTCCATTGGCGAGTGGGCGAAGGGTCCACTTTCATCTGATAGCCGTGGAGCCGCACGCTCGCAGTGCTGGGTGTGTCGATACAGCGGATGAGAACACCGGTGTTGAAGCCGCCGGTCTGGTAGCAATCGACCTCGAGGATGAAGTCGCCGAATTTTTCCTCGGTGCAGAAAAATGTATGCTCGGGCGTGCCGCGGACCATGTGGCCGACGAGTTCGCCCTTTTCGACCACGGCGGACGCCTTGGAGGCGGGGCCGACGATTTTCCAGCCGGTGAGATCGCGGCCGTTGAAGAGTTCACGCCACGGAGGCGTCGAGTCCGCGCTGAGAGCGGAGATGGCAGTGGCGAAGAAGAGGACGAGGCTGCGGGCGAGGGATATCATGGGAAATCAGGAACGCTAGGTGAGGGCTTGGCAAATGAGAGGGCCCATCTGGGTAGTCGAGGTCTGGCCGCCGGGGTCGGCGGTGCGATGATCCGGAACGGCGAGGACGCGCGTGACGGCGTCGTTGATGGCGCGGACGCCGTTGAAAAGATCGATTTGGTCGTGGAGATCGATCTGGGGTGTCATCTCGATGCCGCGGGGCCACCGGACGGACGGCAGGTCCATTGCGCCGAGCAGAATGGCGTCGGCCTCCCCGATGCGTTCGAGGGTGGCGGGCGGGAGCGGGTCGCTGCTGCGGAGAAATACGCCGCCGCCGCCGGAGTGTTCGACGCGGTCGAAGCGGATGTCCGTGAGCTGGGTTTCGACGGCGCGGAGGACTTTGACGCTCTCGGCCACAACTTCGGGTCCGACACCGTCGCCACCGAGGATCGCGATTTTGAAAGGCGTGATCATACGACGAAGACATAGCAGGTCGGCGTGGGATTGGGCAGAAGTTAATCCGCATCCAAGGACTCGGCCAAAAATAAATCGGCAAATCGGCTGGGCCCTCAGGGCCTGAAATCGAGATTTACCGCTGGGGAGTGCTATCTGCACTCAGCGATCGACGGCATAGCCATGGCTGAGTTGAGTGCAGAATGAACGGGGATCGTCAGGCAACGGGGGAAAATAAAAACTCAGTGATTTCACCGAGCAACGGAGAGGCACGGAGTTAAGCCTGTTAATCTGGGGAATCCTCTCTAGAACCAAAACCAACGTATGTTTTCCAAGCCCACGAAAAAAATCCGCTGCGGGGTCGTCGGTGTTGGCTCCTTAGGTCAGCACCACGCGCGGATCTACGCGGCTCTACCCGGTGCGGAGTTGGCCGGTATTTTTGAGACGAGTGACGCGCGTGCGGCGGAGATTTGCGCGAAGTTTAACTGCCGGAGGTTTGCCACGCTGGAGGAGTTGGGCGCGGCGTGCGATGCCGTGTCCGTGGTCGTGCCGACGGATAAGCACGAGCAAGTGGCGTTGCCGCTGTTGGCGCAGGGGTGTCATTTACTGATTGAGAAACCGATCTGCGCCTCGCTGGAAGAAGCGGAGCGGGTGGTGGCGGCGGCTCGGGCGAAAAACTGCATCGTGCAAGTCGGGCACATCGAGCACTTCAATCCGGTGATGAGTTTTTTGGAGAAAGAAATCGATGAGCCGCGCTACATCACGGCGGAGCGCTTGGCTCCGTATCAACCGCGGGGGACCGAAGTGGGCGTGGTGCTCGATCTGATGATCCACGATATTGGCATTGTGTTGGCGCTCGTGAAGTCGCCGATCGCCAAGATCGACAGTGTCGGTGTGACGGTACTTTCGAAGAGCGAAGATATCGCGAATGCGCGGATCCAGTTTGAGAATGGTTGCGTCGCGAATCTCAGTGCGAGCCGGATGAGCACGAAGAAAGCGCGGGAGATCCGGATTTTTCAGGGCAACGCCTACCTCTCGCTCGATTTCATGAATCAGGCCGGGCACTTGGTGAAGAAAAACGACATCATCGCCTACGGAGTGAAAATGAAACTCGGGTTGGTCAAGGCGGGCGACTTGAGCGCGATTCCGGTGAAGCAGATTCCGATTGAGAAAGGGGAGCCCCTGGCGCTCGAGCTGGCGCACTTCGTCGAGAGTGTGGGGGCGGCGAAGCAGCCGAAGGTGGGCGCGGCGCTGGGGACGAGCGCGCTGGAAGTGGCGATCACGATCACGGAGCAGATTCGCGCGGGAGAAAAATGAAACATATTTTGAAACGCGGAGGGCGCGGAGGACGCGGAGCAAGCGAATGAGCGGACTGCCGTTGCCGTTTCGATTACCGCCGCCGGTGGGCGGGCGCGTGGATGTGCTGATCGTTGCGGGCGAACACTCTGGTGATGAGCACGGGGCCCGGATGATTCGGGCGTTGCGCGCGAAGCAACCGGGGCTCGCGGTTGCGGCGCTCGGCGGGCCGGCATTGGCAGGCGCCGGGGCGCAGGTGCTGCACGATCTCACCTCGTCATCGGTGGTGGGGCTGGTGGAGGTGTTAAAAAATTATTCGTTTTTCCGGGCGTTGTTCGAAGAGACGCTGCGGTGGATCGCTGAGCACCGGCCGGGCGCGGTGTGTTTCGTGGACTATCCGGGGCTGAACCTCCGTTTGGCGGCGGCGCTGCGGGAGCGCGGACTGTCGGTGAAGGGCGGCGGAAAAATCAAAACGCTCTTCTACATCTCACCGCAGATCTGGGCATGGAAGGCGGGGCGGCGTTTCGCGATGGCGCGTGACCTCGACGCGATGGCGGTGATTTTTCCGTTCGAGGTTAAGTGTTACGCGGATACCGCGTTGCCCGTGGAGTTTGTCGGGCATCCGTTCGTGGCGCCGGGGCACGCGGCACCGGTGAGCTATGATCCGGCGGGGCCGGTGCTGCTCTTGCCGGGGAGTCGGAAGCAGGCGGTCGGACGGATTTTTCCGGCGCTGCTGGCGGGGTTTGCGGAGTTTACGCGCGAGCGGCCGGGGGCGGAGGCGGTGGTGCTTTATCCGAGCGACGAAATCCTCGCGGTGCTGCGGGCGGCGAATCCGCCGCAGAATGTGCGGTGTCGAAGAATGGGCGGGGCGGTCGCGGCGTCGGCCGTGCTCACGTCGAGCGGGACGATGTCGATGCACTGTGCGCTCGCGGGCATCCCGGGCGCGATCGCCTATCGGGCGAACTGGCTGACTTATCTCTTGGGGAAAATGCTCGTGAAGATCGAGTATCTCGGCATCGCCAATCTTTTGTTGGAGGAGCCGATGTATCCCGAATTTATCCAAGGGGCCGCGCGAGCAGACGCGCTGGCGGCTCAGCTTCGCGCGTGCCTGCATGATCCGGCGCGAACGCAGCGGACGGCGGAGCAGGCCGGGCGGCTGCGGGAATTGTTGAACGTGCCGGCGAGTGGCACGGCGGCGGAATGGCTGGCGCGCATGATTCCGTGAGGCCGGGTCAACGGTGAGGGGGCACGGTGTTTCATGCTGATGTTCGTTCGTTGCGGCGGTGACGCGCCGGCATGACGACGGTGTGCGCATGAAGTGCAGCTGCCGGCGATGGGCGAAGGTAAGGCCGCCCAACAGAGCAACGCGCTAAGCCTGCCTCGGCGAATCAGTCCGCACGTTGGTGCGTCGGGTGGGGCAGGGCAGGACCGGGATCCGCGGTGGGAGCCGGCGCCAAGGCGAGGACTTGCGCCTCGACCTGTTTCCAGAGGAGATCTGCTTTTTCGGCGACGATGGCGCGGGCCTTGACGAGTTCGGTGACGCGGGCGGCGCGGTTTTCCTCGGCGATCGTCGCGAGGTCGTCGAGATTGTAGAGGAAGACATTGTCGAGCTGCGCGACCGTCGGCTCGACATCGCGCGGGAGAGCCAGATCGATGAAGAACAACGGACGAGCAGGGCGCTTGCGAATGGCGGAGGCGGCAGCGGCGAGCGACACGACGGCCTCAGGCGCGGAGGTGGCGCACACGACGACATCGAATTCACTGAGCCGAGCGTTGGTTTGCTCAAATGGCATGGCGCTCCCGCTGAGAGCCGTCGCCAGCTCCATGGCGCGTTCAAATCTCCGGCTAGCCACGGTGAGGGCGGCCGCGCCGCGGCTTTGAAACGCTTTGGCCGTTTTTTCGCCGATGTCGCCCGCGCCGATGAGGAGAATACGAGCCTCGGCGAGTTCGCCGAAAATGGTGAGCGCGAGGTCAACGGCGACATTAGCGACGCTGACTTGGCCGGTCGTAATGGCGGTCGTGGAGCGGACGTGCTTGGCGGCTTGGAAGCCTTTTTGAAACAGACGATTCAGCACCGGTCCGGTGGAGCGTCGGGCTTGCGCCGTGGCGTAGGCGTCTTTGACCTGACCGAAAATCTCGGTTTCACCGATCATCTGAGAGTCGAGACCGGCTGCGACCTCGAGCAAGTGTTGGACGGCGTCGCGGCCGCTGAGGCTCAGGCGGATGGTGTCGAAGACGTCGGGATCGAAATTTTGGCGGGCGCAAAAGGTCGCCGAGACGCGGGCGGCGGTTTCCGGATGCGACGCTACGCCGTAAAACTCGATGCGGTTACACGTGCTGAGCATCGTGAACTCGTGGAGACCGGCGATGCCGGCGAGTTCCCCGCGGAGGGCTTCCGCCGCTTCGACGGCGAGGGAAAGTTTTTCCCTCACCTCCAGCGGGGCACGATGGTGGGTGGCCCCAATGACAAAAAATCCCGCAGTGTTCATGGCTGAGGCGCACCACTGAGCGGAGCGTGGGGCGCGGCGAGTGGGCGGCGGGAGTTAACCACCTCCAGAGAAAGCAGTGCCAGAGGGAAAATCAGGAGGCACGTCAGGGCGAAACGTCGCGCGAGGAGGCGCCCGCCAAGCCTGAGGCCAAGGGTGATCGCGTAGGCCGTCCACACGGCGACGGTGCAGAAAATCTTCAAGGAGTTTGCGCTCGCAGTATCGCGGAGCCAATAGGCGGAGGCGACGGCGAGGGAGGTGGCGAGGATGGCCACACCCATGATGAGCAAGCGGACGCCGATATGATCAAGATCGATGATGGAAGGGAGGAACGACACCCAGCCGCCAAGGTGTTTCGATTTGAGCGAGTGGTTGCGCGCCAAAAACATGATGGAGGTGAGCGCGAGCAGCCCAAAGACTCCGTAGCTGAACACCGCGAGGGCGGCGTGCAGTTCGATCCAAGGATTGCCGCCGAAAATGTGCAGTCGCAGCGCCGGATCCCACGCCGGAATGGCCAGCGACACGAGGGTGAGCGTGGCCGCGAGGCATGCCGTGAAGTAGCCGAGGAGGCTGGTGCGAAACGTGACGCCGATCACGAGGTAGAGCGTGATGGCGGACCACGCGGTGAACTGATAAATTTCTAAATTATTTCCGAGGGGGCAGCCTCCCACCGCCCGACCGCGCAGGCCGAGGCCGACGAGCTGAAGTACGTAGCCAACGGCGATGAGGACATACATCGCTGCCCCCGACGGACGCCCGCCACGCAAAATTGAATACGTGCCCAATACGAACCCCGCCAAGTAGAAACCCGCAGCAGTCCACAACCACGCACGATCATTGAGTCCGGCAAACATGGGGCGGGAAATTACAGTCGGTCGGGCGCGGAGCAAGACCGGTGAAGCGGCGGGGCGATATTGTGGGCCCTGCCTTGCGGCTTGCGCCGGGAGAGGGACGATCTTTCTTAATGCGCAGCAATACTCGCTATCTTCCCATGAAAAACCTCGTCACTGGCACCGGAGCCACCCTCGTTGCGATCGCCCTTGCGGCGACCGCGTTTGCACAAAATCGCACGTTCTCAAATCAATATTCGTTCGGCGACAGCCTGAGCGACAGCGGCAACCTATTTGCCGCGACGAGTGCTCTGGGTGCGCCGAGTCCGCCGCCGCCTTATTTTCAAGGAAGGTTTTCGAACGGCCGCGTGTTTACTGAGCTTTTGGGTAACTCGCTGGCGCTGACGGTGACGGCGCCTGCCAGTGTAAAGAGCAGTCTGAATTTTGCGTTTGGCGGAGCGACTGCCGGCGGGTCGAGCACCCTGCCTCCTGCGATGGCGATCCAGCTGGGACTTTTCCAAGCCCGAGCCATTGCGCCGGTAAAAACTGATTTGTTTACGGTGCTCTTCGGCGCGAACGACCTGATTCCGGTGCTCACGTCCCCGGCGACCGCGGCGAATCCGACTAACATTGACACGGCGGGGTTCAATGCCGCCGTCACCGTTGCGAACGGCGTGCAAACGCTGGTCGGCCTCGGGGCGAAGACTATCGTCATCGGCGGTCTGCCCAACCTCGGAGCGACCCCGCGCTCGGTGGGGGCAGGCAGTACGGGTATGGCCTTCGGTCTGCGGGCGACTACGGCCTTTAATAATGAGCTGACGTCTCGGCTGCGAACCATTGCGAGCGGTGCGGCGGCAGCGGACGTGAACCTCGTCTACCTCGATTTACAGGGTGCGCTGGACCGAATCATTCTCGACCACAAGGCGCTTGGTTACACCAACGTCACGTCCTTTGTCATTGCGCCCGCGGCGGCCGGCGGTGGCGGCGATCCGAATAATTACGTTTTCTTTGACGACATCCATCCGACGGCGAAGACCCATGCGCTGCTGGCGAATGCGATCATTGAAACGCTCAATCCCGAGCCCGTGATCGGTTTTTCCGGGTCGCTGGGGAGTGCGGCGCTGGCGCTCAAGGCTCTGGAGTCGAGCGCGGTGGATACGCGTGTCGGGCAGCTCGCGTCGTCGACGCGCGCGACCGGGCGCGCCGATGCCTATGCATCGTTCCATTACGGGGATGGCGAGCGGGCAGCGGACGGCTGGCAGAAGACATTTGCTTATACCGCGCAGGTGGTGACGGCGGGTGCCGATATGAAGGTGAGCGACGGTTTTCTCGCGGGAGCGGCGCTCAACCGTGGCCGCCTCAACGCGAAGCTCAGCGCCGCCGGTGGTGATTTCTCGATGGAAGATCTCACGGGACGGGCCTACGGGGTTTGGCGGGGTGGACCGGTCACGTTAGCCTTCGATGCCGCGTATGGCACGCTCGACGTGAAAGGCATCCATCGCACCTCGCGATTGGCCGGCTTCCAGACCCATGGCAAAACCAGCGGCTCGCATTGGGGTGCCGGGATGAAGGCAATGTGGAGCGTGGAAAACGCCGGATTCCGTTTGCGCCCGTGGGCTGGCTTGCGCACGGAGCGGGTGAAGGTGGCTGGCTACACGGAAAAAGACGTGCCGATGGTCGCGTTGGATTTCGACGGACAAGAAGCGAGGAGTTCCGCCGGCAGCGTGGGCCTCGATGTTGGCACGGACACGAAGCTGGCGGCGCACGAGCTGCATTTTGATTTCCGCGCTGCCTGGCACGGGGAAATGACGGACAAGAACCGGAGCGTGTCGGGCAAGTTGACCAACAACTTTACCCGGACAACGACGATCAATGTCGTGGACGGCGATGGTAGTGGCTGGGAACTGGGGGGAGCGGCGACCCTCTTTTTTGCGAAAAACTGGAGCGCTTCGCTGGGTTATGCCGGCGATATTCGCAGCGGCGAAAAACTCGCGAGCCGCGTCGCGCTGTCGTTGCAGACTGGATTCTGAAGAGTGGAGGCGGCTGACCGGCGCCGCTACTTTCGCGCCGCCCAGAAGCGGCATTCGTCGGAGAATGCGTGAACCGCCTTGGCCTCTTTCGCAATCGTGCGCCGGAGGCCGTCGAACTCATGGGTCCAGCCAGTCGCGGCGAGATCGGCGAGAATTTCGGCGCGATCAGGCAAGTGCATGAACGTGCGGCCAACACCGGACTCGTCGAAGTAACGATCGCCGAACTCGAGCAAGCGCGGGTCCTGTTCGCCACGGGACCAGCGCAGTTTTTCAAGACGCCATTGGGCGCGTTCGACGGGCGACGCGTTGCGATCATGAGTGGTGAAGAGGATCGGGGCACCCGGCACGCAGACGCGGTGCAGCTCGCGAAGTGCCGCGAGCCGATTTTCCCGACCGGGAATTTGCATCAGACCATTGAAGAGAAAAAAGGCGCCGGAAAAAGTGTCACGGATTACGTGACACTCGTGCAGGCGCGTGGCGTCGGCATGGAGGAAGCGGACGGCATGCGGGCCCTTGTCGGCGCCGCGCTCGGCGGCGAGGCTGCGGGCTTGGTCGACGAGTTCATCGGCAAAATCAAAGGCGGTGAGCGCGCGATAGCCGAGGGTCCAGAGCGCGATGCTCACGCGGCCGGCGCCGCAGCCGGCCTCGAGGAGCGGGGCGGAGCGGTCGGGAAAGAAGCGCTCGATGAGTTTGCGCTCGGAAGCCCAGAGACCGAGCTCGTGCGCGGCGCGAGTGTAGTGGACGACCGCGACGAGGTCGTTGAAATCGGCGCGGACGGTCGCGGCGGTTATTTTTTCCAACGCAGGCGGTGGACGGTCAGGTTGCAAACAGGGCGGAGACCGCGATCGTCAAGCCCGGGAGCAGCACGCTGGCGAACGACTGGCCGGGGCGGTGGGTCGCGGCGGGGGTGGCGGGGTTTTCGGTCAGGCGGTAGAGCGCGACCGTGCGCTGGGCGGGATCGACGATCCACATCTCCTCTACGCCGGTGCGGGCGTAGACGGAGCGCTTGATGCCCAAGTCGTATTTCTCGGTGGTCTTCGAGAGGATTTCCACGACGAGGTCGGGGGCACCCTCGATGCCGTGTTCCTTGATGATGGCCGTGTTTTCGCTCCGGATGAAAAAGAGATCGGGTTGGTAGATGTTGATGTCCGAGAGATGGACGTCGAGCGGGGCGATGAACAGGCGGCCGAGGGGATGCGTCTGCAAGTATCCACCGAGGAGGAGGTACAGCTTGCCTGCGATGTCTTGGTGAAACGAGCCGGGGGACGGGGCCACGATGAGGTCTCCTTCGATGAGTTGGTAGTTCGGTGCGCCGAACGGAATCGTGGCATACTCGTGACGCGTGATCGGGCGGGCGTGGGTCGAGCGCATGGCGGATCGTTGCGGCGGCGGGCCGGAAACGTCAACGGCGGCGCCACGCGGCGATGAACATGCCGTTGGCATTGAGCTCGTGGGGCCAAATGAAGAGCTGAGAGCTGAGAGCGGAGGGCTGAGCGTTCGATCCGGTGGGAATTTGGAGCGGCAGCGAATCGAGTTCCGGGTGCGCGGCGCTGAAGGCTTCGGTGACGGCGGTGGTCTCGCTGCGGGTGAGCGTGCAGACGGAGTAGATGAGGCGACCGCCGGGCTTGAGGGCGACGACGACGTTGTTCAGGAGTGCGAGCTGAGTGGCGGCGAGCTCGCGGACATCTTCTGGTGTGGTGGTCCAGCGGGCGTGCGGATTGCGTTGCCAAGTGCCGACGCCGCTGCACGGGGCATCGAGGAGGATGCCATCGAATTTTGTTTTTGAGGGGAGACGCGAACCGCCGTCCCAATATTCGGTGCGGTAGTTGAACAGTTTCGCACGGGCGGCGCGGCGCTTGAGCGTGTCGATGCGGCGTTCGTTGCGATCCGTGGCCCAGACCACGCCCTTGTTCTTCATGAGGTCGGCGAGGTGCAGGGTTTTACCACCCTCACCGGCGCAGGCGTCCCACCACGTCTCACCGGGCACGGGGGCGGCGGCGACTCCGACGAGTTGGGAGGCGAGGTCTTGGATTTCAAATTCACCGGTTTTGAATTGTTCGGTCTTGAACAGATCCTGGGTGCCCGTGAAGCGGAGGGCGTCGGGTGCGCGGTCACTCTGTTCGCAGGCGAACAGTGATTTCGCGAGGGCGGCGCTTTGGCCGGGGCGGGCGCGGAGCCAGAGTGCGGGGTCGCGTTGCAGTTGACGAAGGTAGTCGTGGGGCAGGTCCATCTCGGCGGCGAGCCACGCGGGCACGGCGCGCACCGCGAGGGTCTCGGCTTTGACGGATTTCGCATCGGCGGTGAACCGCTCGTGCATAGCCACGGCGTGTTCGAGGCGACGTTGGGGCGGATCCCTCGGATCGAGCCAAGAGAACCAGCGGTAGTAGACGAAGACGGTGTGGCTGATCAGGCGCTTGGCGGGCGGCTGGAGATAGCGGTGCCCTTCGAAATAGAAACGGAGAGCGGTGTCGGCGCGCTGGTCGGCGGAGACCGCGGCAAGAATCTGCGCGGCGTGGTTGAGGATGGCTTCGTCAGGCATGAAACGAACGTGATTACGCGGATGTCGAGGCGAAGGGCGATGCCAATTTCCGGTGGAGGGGATGGAGGCTGAATCGGCTTGCTCGGCTTTGCGCGCGTGGGCTACTGCTGTTGCGCAGGTCGAACCCTTTGTTCAGCCGAATCCCCAAACGCTCCATCCCGAGAACATCATGATATCTGCCTTCACCCGCCGTGAATTTACAAAACTCGCCCTGACCGCGCTCCCTGCGGCCGGGATGTTTTCGGCCCTGAATCCCCTGCGGGCGGCCGCCGGCGGCGGCAAGCCGAACTCCCGGGTCGCCGGAGTGCACATCGGCCTGAATGTGCCCTATAGTTTTGGTGGGCGGACGATGGCTGGTGACGAAATTCTTAAGAATTGTCGCGAGCTCAACCTCAGTGCGGTCGAGTTGCGCGCGCAGCCGGTCGAGTTGTTTATGGGGATGCCGGCTATTATGGTGGCGGCCAAGACCGGCTCCCCGAAGGCGGGGGCGGCGGCCGATGGGAACACGGCGAAGATCCGCGAGTGGCGGAAGTCGGTGACGATGGATCGCGTGAAAGATTTTCGCCGCATGTATGACGAAGGCGGCGTGAGCATTGAGATTCTGAAGGTGGATGGGATCTTCGCGATGACCCCCGAGGAGCTCGATTACAGTTTCACGATGGCGAAGCTGCTCGGAGCGCGGGCGATCTCGACGGAGATTTCCAAGGTTGATGCCGAGGTGCGACGGGTGGGCGAGTTTGCCGAGAAACACCAGTTGATGATCGCATTGCACGGTCACGCGAGCACGACGGGCGCACAGTATGAACATAGCTACACGCTCGGGAAATTCGTCGGCACGAATCTCGACATCGGTCACTACGTCGCCGGGGATAATGGCTCTCCGGTGGAGTTCATGAAGCGACACCACGCGCGGATTTCGCATGTCCACATCAAGGATCGGAAACTGGACAAGCAGACGAAAAACGGCCCGAACACGCCATTTGGCGAAGGCGACACGCCGATCAAAGAGGTGCTGCGCTTGATTCGCGATAACAAGTGGGCCATCCAGGCAACGATTGAGTTTGAATATAAGGTTCCGGAGACATCCACGCGGATGGGAGAGATTGCGCGGGCAGTGAAATATTGCCGCGACGCGCTGGCGTGAGGCGAGGTCATCGGTGCGGCCATCGGCGCAGAGCTGGTGGCCCTTTTTTTTGTGCCGCGCGAAGGCCGGCGAAGTCCCGCTTCCCACGCGGGAGTAAACTGTGCACGTTGGGAGCGTGAAAGCTTCCGATTTTTTTGCCCTGCCTCGATCGCTCACGCTCTTCGCGGGGCATTTTTCCGCTGATGCACTGCCATGGGATTGGTTGAAACAGATTGGTGCGGCGTTGGCAGCGCAGAATTTGAGCGCGGCGGGGGCGGCGCCGGAGCGGCCGCCGGGGGTGCAGATTGAGGGCCCCGTCTTTATCCACCCGACGGTGAAGCTGCCGGCTTATGCGACGATTATCGGTCCGGCGTGGATTGGGGCGAACACGCAGATCCGGCCGGGGGCTTACATCCGGGGCAACGTGATTGTGGGCGAAGGGTGCGTCTTGGGTAATGCGTGTGAGTTTAAGAACTGCCTCTTGATGGATCGGGTACAGGTGCCACACTTTAGCTACGTGGGTGATTCGATTCTTGGGAATGGCGCGCACTTTGGAGCGGGGGTGATCTGCTCGAATTTGCGACTCGATCAGCAACCGATTGTGGTGCGGCTTTCGGAGGCAACGTATGAGACGGGTCTGAAAAAATTTGGCGCGATCGTGGGTGACAAGGCTGAGGTCGGCTGCAACGCGGTGCTGAACCCCGGTACGCTCCTCGGACCGCGCGCGTTGGTGATGCCAGCCATGGCGTTTTCGGGTTACCTGCCACCTGCCATGATTGCTCATGTGCGGCCGACGATAAAACTGATCCCGCGCCGGGATTGACGCACGGCAAGTCCGTCGCCGAAGTGCAGGTTTCTTTCCATGCGCACACTCACCGGTATCACACCTTCGGGCACGCTCCACATCGGGAACTATTTTGGCGCAATGCGGCCGGCGATCGATGCGCAGGTGCGTGGCGATTGTTTCTATTTCATCGCGGACTACCACTCGATGACGACGGTGACCGATGCGGCGGAGCGGCGGAAGAATACCCACGGCATCGCGCTCGACTGGCTCGCGTGCGGGCTCGATCCGCAGACGAGTGTTTTTTGGCGGCAAAGTGATGTGCCCGAGGTTTGCGAACTGATGTGGATGCTGGGCACGCTCGCGCCGATGGGGCTGATGGAGCGCGCGCACAGCTACAAGGACAAGACGGCGAAGGGAATTTCGCCGAACTTTGGGTTATTTGCGTATCCGGTGCTGATGGCGGCGGATATTTTGCTCTATGACACGCATCGCGTACCGGTGGGACGCGATCAGAAGCAGCACGTCGAAATGACGCGCGACATGGCGATCAAGTTCAATGAAGCTTACGGCGAAACGCTCGTCGTGCCGGAGTCGGAAATTCGCGACGAGGTGGCGGTGATCCCCGGGCTCGACGGGCAAAAAATGTCCAAGAGCTACGGCAACACGATCGAGATTTTTGGCGATGAGAAGGTGCTGCGGAAAAAAATCATGGGAATCGTGATGGATTCACGCACGCCGGCGGAGCATAAGCCGGACGCGGACAAGAATCTCGCGATCCAATTGTTGAAATTTTTTGCCACGGCCGAGGTTGCGACGGACACCGAAAATCGGCTGCGCGCGGGCGGGCTGGGCTACGGCGATTTGAAGAAAATGCTGTTCGAGCACTACTGGAATTATTTTGCGGCAGCGCGCGCCCGGCGCGCGGAGCTGGCGGCGAATCTCGACCACGTGGACGCGGTGCTGCGCGATGGTGCGCAGCGGGCTCGCGCGGTGGCTGAACAGGTCATTGGCCGGGCGCGCAAGGCGAGCGGGCTGAGGTGAGAACCTGCAACCCCCGCGGAGAGACGGCTGATTCGCAGTATGACATTCCCGGATACGGAGGCTTCGTGGGCGAGAGCCTGCGCGCGGGCGTCGCCAGTTTTTGAAGATGAGTAACTCCGAAGTCTACTCAGCGTGGTTGCGCTCCATGCGACGGACGGCTTGCCCAAAGATGGCGCGGAAGCGTCGGTGGGTGGCGGACCGTGAGCAGGCTCGGCCACCTGCACAGCGCTGACGGGACGACCCTCAGACGACCGTGACGGGCGGGGGCGCGAGCCGGGAGATCTCCGCCATGATGCGTTCGCTGGCGATCTGGTAACGCTCTTTGCCGGACTTGGAATCGTCGTAGGCGGCGGGGAGCATCGGACGACCGAAGACGATGGTCACGCGGGTGCCGAGGCGAGGGAATTTCACACCCTTGCCGAAGGCTTCGAACGAGCCGAAAATACGCGCGGGCACGACGGGGACTTGGGTGCGGCACGCGATGAGGCCGACGCCGGCTTTGGCGGCTTGGAGGGTGCCGTCTAGTGAACGCGTGCCCTCGGGAAAGAGGATGAGGCCCCGGTTTTCCTTGATGGCTTTCAGGACACGCTTGATGGCGCTTACGTCTTGGCCACCGTCGCGGTCGACGGGGATGGTGCCGACCGAGTCGAGCCACCACGAGGCGAAGCGGCTATTCCAAAGTGTCTTGCGGGCAAAGTACGCGATTTGGCGTGGGACCTGGCAACCGATGAAAGGCGGATCGAGAAAACTGGTATGGTTGGCGGCGACGAGGAAACCGCCGGAAGTCGGCAGGTTTTCCACGCCGATGACGTCGCCACGGAAGAACACGGCGTGAAGCACGCCGAAGAGATAGTGGCAAACCCCGTAGATCGGCTGCATCTCCGCTTGAGGGAAAGGGCGGCTCATGCAGCAGCGAGTTTGGTGGCGATGGCCGCGGCCATCAGGGCGACGACTTGGGCGAGGCCGATGTGCGTGGTGTCAATCGAGGTCGCGCCGACAGGGCACGCTAGCGGGGCGGTTTTTCGGGAGGAGTCGAGGCGGTCGCGTTCTACGATGGAATCTTGCTGGCCCTCGTTGGCGCGGCGGCGAGCGCGTTCGACGGGATCGGCGTGCAGGAAGAAGCGGAAATCGGCGTCGGGGAAAATCACAGAACCGATATCGCGGCCTTCCATGACGAGACCGCAGAAGCCGTGGGCGCGGGCGACTTCGGCCTGGCCGCGCTGGTAGGAGAGTAGCGCGGCGCGGAGTTCGGGGATCGCGGCGAAGTGGGAGACGGCGGCATTGACGGCCGACGTGCGAATCTCGGCCTCGGCGACGGGTTGGCCGGAGATTTCCATTTGGGCGGAGCGGCCGTTCAAAGCAGTGCCCAGTCGCAGGGTGGCCAAGGCCGTCTGCACGGTCGCAAGGTCGGTCGGCGCGGCGCCGGCGCGCAGTAAGCCGGCGGTGAGGGCCCGATAAAAAGAGCCGGTGTCGACGTGGAGGAAGTTGAAGCGCTCGCTGATCAGCCGCGACGAGGAGGATTTTCCCGAGGCGGCGCCGCCGTCGATGGCAACGATGAGGAAGTGGGCGGGCAGGGCGTTCACGGAGCGAGGGAGTTTTTCCGCAGTGTTTCCAGCAACTCAAAAAAGTGAGGAAATGTTTTGGCGCAGCAGGCGGGATTGCGGATCGAAAGCCAGGGGCGGCCATCGCCGTGGAGATCGTGGCAGCCGAGAATGGCGAAGCTCATGGCGAAGCGGTGGTCGCCGTAGGTCTCGATTTCAAGCGAAGTGGTGGCGGCGCGACGCCGGAGTTCGGCGAGGTTGGGCGTGATCGTGAGGCCGTCTTGGTCTTCGTGCTCGTGGACGTCTTGGCCAAGCTTGCGAAGTTCGGCGACCATACCAGCGACACGATCGGTCTCTTGTTTTCGCGAGTGAGCGATCCCGGTGATGGTGGTGGGGCCTGCGAGCAACGGGGCGAGCGCGGCGAGCGTGAGAAAGGTGTCGGAGAATTCGGAGAAATTCTGAGTGACGCCCCGAAGGACAGAGCCGGGCTGAACCGTGATGTCGACGTCACCGTTGAACGGAGCGACTTCGGCCCCGAGGCGCGTGAGGACGTTGAGGAATTGGGAATCGCCCTGGAGGCCGTGGGCGGGCGGGAGTAAGTTGGCGATGTGGGTGGTCCCACCTGCGGCGAGTGGGAGGGCGGTAAAATAGCTCGAGGCGGTCGCATCGGGTTCGATGGCGTAGGTGGCGGGCGGGGCGTAGCGGCCCGCAGGAATCGCAAGGGTATCGCCGGTGCGCGTGAGTTTTTGCGCGAAACCGAACTGAGCCATTTGATTGATCGTCATCGCGACGAAGGGCCAGCGGACACCGCCCACGAGGGTGATTTCGATCGGTGCAGCGGCGTGGGGCGCGACCATGAGGAGGGCGGAGAGGAGTTGGCTGCTCTCGCTGGCGTCGATGGAGACGGGGCCACCGCAGAGGCCGCGGGCGTGGATCTCGATCGGGAAAAAACCCTCCACGCCCGTGCAGCGGATATCGGAGCCGAGGGTGCGGAGCGCGTCGATGAGGGGTTTCATCGGGCGCTTACGCATCTGGGGCACGCCATCGAGTCGATAGCTGCCGCCGGGCGCTGCAGCGCAGAGGGCGGTGAGGAAACGGGCGGCGGTGCCGGCGAGGCCGACGAAGAGGTCGATGGGTGCGGAGTGGGCGGGGAAACCGTTTGCCTGGTCGGAGACGTGGAGCGTATGCGCGGACTCCTCGGCGGTGATGGTGACGCCGAGTTTCCGCAGGGCCGCGGCCATCAGATGCGTGTCTTCGCTAAAGAGCGCTCCCGTCAGCGTGACGGGCCGGTCGCAGAGGGCAGCGAGGAGGAGGGCGCGGTTGGTGAGGCTTTTCGAGCCCGGCAGAGTGACGGTGCCGCGGGCGGGCCGCGTGAAGGGCTGAATGGGTAGATGGTCGGGCAGGACGGTCGTCACGGCAGTGGGCGGAATTGGTCGCGGTAGGCTTTGCCGCGCGAAATACGGGCGGCGACTTCGAAGTAGTCGCGGTTGGCGAGAGCGGCGCGCAGGCCATGGAGTTCGTCTTCGAAGCCGCTGAGGGCGCGGAGAATCTCGTCGCGATTTTGCTCGAGGATCGCGCGCCAGATTTGTGGGTCGCTGCCGGCGATGCGCGTCGTGTCGCGCAGGCCGCCGCCGGCGTGGTGGCGCCACGCGGGATTTTTTGTGGCGAGAAATCCGCAAAGACTGGACGCGATGACTTGAGGCAGGTGGCTGATGTGCGCGACGATTTCGTCGTGTTGGTCAGGCGCGACCGTCACGACCTCGGCGCCGAGTGCGTGCCAAAATTCGACGACGGTGGCGGTGGCTTGGGCGGCAGTATCCACGAGCGGAGTGACGAAACAGGTGCGGTGTTCGAACAGGGTTGCGGTGCCGTGTTCCCAGCCGGTTTTCTCGGAGCCGGCCATGGGGTGCGCGCCGACGAAGTGGGCGTGGGGTGCGAGGGAGGCGTGACCGAGGCGGGAGATTTCGTTTTTCACGCTGCCGACGTCGGTGACGAGCGTGCCGGGGGCCAGGTCTGGGGCGATTTGACGGGTGAGGGGGACGATCTGGTCCACGGGTGCGGCGATCACGACGAGACTGGCGTGGCGGACGGCATCGCCGGGGGTCTCCGCGACGGCGTCGCACCACGGTTGCGCGCGAAGTTTGAGCCGTGATTCCGGACGGCGGGTCCACAGCACGATGCGTTGCGCGACGTCGCGCTCGCGCGCGGCGCGGGCAACGGATCCCCCGAGAAGACCAGGGGCGAGAATCGTGAGCTGAGTGATGGCGGACACGTCTGGCAAAAAACGCAAAATCGCCGGACGGTGTCGAGCACTTCAAAGGGTGAACGCGTCCGGTGACTACCGATGGACAACGCGTTGCAATTTATCCGCACGAACCTTTGCTCGCGGGAATGCCCTATAAACCGACGTGGAAAGACCGCCTCGAAGACGCGGAGCCCTATCTGGGGCCGGCGATCGCGGGTGTGCTCGTATTCGCGCTGGTGGGCTGGTTGGGGTGGCACACGTTCGGCTCCGAAAAGTCGATGAAGCCACTCGCGGCGCCACCGAAGGAAGCCGTGGACCGACTAGCCGCCATGCGGCGCGTGGCGGGTGAAGCCGACGTGTTGGAGAAAAATTACCGGCGCGCGCTCGAGGCGGGTGTGCCGGCGGAAACGGCGACAGCGATGCTCAACCGGGCGATCGAAAAGCAGCGCGAGCTCATGCGGTTGGAGCCGACGGTGAGCACCGAACATGCGGCGAAGCTGGCGGTTTTGGAAGGAGAGCGGGGCTCGCAACGTTCGCGCGGGGCGCTCGCGCGGAGCGCGGTGTTGGAAAAAGAGGCGCTAGCGGCGCAGCAGGCAGGGCGAGGCGCCGAGGCGAGGGAGAACATGCAGGAGGCGCTGCGACTGCAACGGGAGGCTAACGCGAACGCGACGAAGGATGAGCTTAAGGATGTGGCGCGCGAGTCGCGACTCGCCCAGGAGGTCTCCGGGGCCGAGGCGGAGCCGTTGCGCGCGGCGGTGGCGACGGCCCTGACGCTCGCGCGCTCCGCCATCGCGCAGGAGAAATGGGCGGACGCACAGAACGCCTATTCGGAGGCGAGAAAATCGCAGGCGGAGTTGAACCTGCGTTTCCCCGCGACGCGGTACGCGGATGTGGCGGCGCTCGACAGGATCGACGGCGAATTGGCGTCGCTGCGGGCGGCGGGACTCGCGTCGCTGGTGAAGGCGAGGGAGCGGGACGGCGACGCGGCTGCGAAGGCTGGGCGGGCCCAGGAAGCGGCGGCGTCTTACGCGGCCGCAGTGGCGGGGCAGCGGGAGATCAACGCGAAATTTTCTAAGAGCCGCTTTACCTCGGAGGCGCGCGCCGAGGATCTGGACGTGCGGCGGCAGACGCTGTTGTCGACGCTGCTGCTAGGACGCGCGGCGATGATCGACCGGGAGCTGAGTGAGGCGCTGCGCCGTCGGCAGAATTCGGCGGCAGCGGAGAAACTAACTGTGGCGCTAAAGATAGTGGAGACGGTGGCGGCCGAGTATCCTCTGAGCCGCTCGTTGGATCCGGCCTTGCAGCGGAAGCTGGCCTATCTCGCGCTGAGAATCCGCGACTTGGATACGTTACAGGAGCAGGTTTTATCGCGGCTCGCTCCGCTACCGGGGACGCCGCGAATCCAGATGCTCACTACGGAAGTGGCGCAGGAGCTTTATGACCGGGTGATGAACGTGAATCCCAGCCGCCAGGCGGGGCGTGGGTTGCCGGTGGATTCGGTCAGCTGGCACGAGACTCAGGAATTTTGCGAACGCTTGTCGTGGGTGCTCGGACGGCGGGTGCGGTTGCCGTCGGAGGTGGAGTTTGCCCGGGTGTGGAGTGCGAGCGGGGCCGGCGCATGGTCGGCGGACAATAGCGGGGGACGCAGTCGGGAGACGGGAAAGTCACCGCCCGCACCGGCGGGGTATTACGACGTGGTGGGAAATCTCGCTGAGTGGCTGCAACCGGCGCTGCCGGTGGGGCCGACGGCGCCCGTGGCCGGAGGTAGTTATTTGGACTCGGCCGAAGCCTTGAAAATGCTGAAAGTCGGGGCCGTGGAAAAGAGCGACCGCGCCGGGCACATTGGATTTCGCGTGGTGATTGAGCCCGCCGCGAATTGAACCGGACGTGGTTTGGTGACCGCAGGGCGGATCACCCGGTGGTGGGCGGAACGTCGTTGGCTACGCACCGAGTGCGGCAATGAGCGTAAATTCTTCGTGACTCAATGGGAGCACGGAGAGGCGGCTTTGCCGGAGGAGGGCGATATTGGCGAGGGCCGGCTCGGCTTTGATTTGGGCGAGCGTGACGGGGCGAGCGAGCGCACTGATGGCTTTGAGTTCGACGGCAACCCAACCGGGCTCCTCGGCGGTGGTGTCGGCAAACGCGGAGCGCGTAACCTCGGTGAGACCGACGACGGCTTTGGTGGTAACGCTCTCGTAGAAAAACACACGGTCACCGGGCTGCATCGTGTTCAGATGGATACGCGCTTGGTAGTTGCGGACGCCGGTCCAAGCGGTGCGGCCATCGCGGACGAGGTCGATCCACGCGTAGGCTTCGGGTTCGGATTTTACGAGCCAGTGTTGAAGGAGGGTGTTTTTCTTTGGTTTCATAGTGCAGGAAAATGAGTGCCAGCGAAACGCGCTAAGCAAACGGGAGTCGTCGCCAGTCCAGCCGGCTTGATGGTACCGGCGGGCGGGCGCCAGCGCAAATCACCTAAAAAAAGTGCGAGATCTTCCGGGTTGCGAGCGAGAATGAGCCAAACGGAACGGGCGTTGCTGCGGGCGGCTGCGGCCGAGGAGATAACGGGGGCGGTGGTAGCGCACCCGCCGAGGCGCGCGGTGCACCGGTGAGCTTAGGCGTAACCGGCGAGCAGCGGCGCTTGGTGAAAAACTATGGCGGTGTTCCAAGCTTAAGGTGAGCCCCGCGGCGAGGACGCGCGAGGCGCGCGAACATCGGCTGCACCAGAAAGGGCAGCGCTTTACTGAAAAAAGAGCGGCGGAATCAAGCGTTACTATGAGGGGCCGCGTCGTGTTTGATGCTGGCGGCGGCACTCAGCAAGGCGGAGCGGGCGCCAATAGATTTCCAACGAGCGAAAGGATTCGTGCGGCTGGTAGTATTACGTTGTCATGCGCAGCCACCCTTGGTGCGCTGACGGAAATGGATGCAACCGAAGCTGAAAAAGCGAACGCCCGCCGGGTTCAACGGCTGCTTTATTGCCTGATGGTCGTCATGATCGGGGCTCCCTTGATCGTCTACCTGTTACGTCATCTTTAAGCCGCGTGGCGTGTCGCACGACGTGGATGAGTCGCTCGTTGTCGTGGACACGACTGTGCTGACCAATGGACGAATCGCGCGGGTGTGCGAGGCCGGGCTCCTGAGCAGCGTGCGGGCGATTCCCCGGCTAAGTCGGTGTTCCTTGCGCAATCGATCCGCGCGAAGCTGCTGACGACAGACTCCCCTCTCGCGAAGGAGGCGGAGTTGCCTGGAGTGATCTAGTCGAACCTCAACCTGCGCGCGAAGTCGTTGCGCCAGGAATTGATGATCGGCGAGCGCGTTGAGCTTGATCTGGTGAAACCGGGCAAAGAGGAAGTGCCGCCCGGGGGATTTCTGGCGGATGGCGCGATCGTGTTCGTGAGCGGGGGGGCGCGCATACAACGGTCGGCGCGTCCAGGTGGAAACTATCCGCGTTACCGACTGCGGGCGGAAAAATTGGTGTTTACTTGCGTCGCGCGTTTTCCCAATACCAAACACTCATGGGGCCGGTAGCTCAGTTGATAGAGCGCGTCGTTCGCAACGACGAGGTCAGCGGTTTGATCCCGCTCCGGTCCACCACTTCGTCTCCTTTGACGTGCACGGCAGGACGGAGGAAGACGACCGCGGATTAGGAGATCATTTCGAGTAAACGATGAGGCGCATGCTCTCACTTGCGTTAAACGACGTTTTTCAGCGGAGACGCTTGGTTGCTCCCACCTATTGACGCCACGTGTTACGACCGGGTAACTTCCCGAAAACCTTGCTGGTGCATTGGCCCGACATTTGCTAATCTGTACTTCAAATCTGGGTCAGTTCGATCTCTCATCATAACATCACTGGAATGAAAAAGAATGCCTCCAAATCTGCCGCCAAGTCGCCCGCCCTGGCGACGAAGGTTGCTCCTGTTAGGGTGAACGTGGCCGTCGCGGCTCGTAAAGCTGTGCCGGCTCTCAAGCCCGCCAAGCCCGTGGCCAAGAAGAAGCCCGCCGCGCGCACCGCTGCACCGGCGGTCAAAGTCGTGGCGGCCAAGGCCGTCGTTGCGACGATCACGGCACAGATCGACATCGGCTTCGGCAACGCGCTCTACGTGCGTGGCGAGGGTGCGGGGCTGAGCTGGGACCAAGGACTCCTGATGAACTGTGTGAGCAACAGCGAATGGCAATGTGTGCTGGGCGAGTCCGCGCGACCCATCGTCTTCAAGTTTCTCGTCAACGACCTGAGCTGGAGTACGGGGGAAGATTTCTCCGTCACGCCGGGCACGAACGTGACGCTCACGCCGACGTTCTAAGCGCCGGTGGTGCGCTTTTCTGTGGGCGACGGAGAGGCCCGCTGCATCGGTCCGTTTCCGAGATTTCATTCGCGGGAGGTGGTCCGACCGGATGGCTTGTGGCTAAGCGCGGTGGAGACTCCGCTCCGCCCATCGAGAACCGAAACGATGGTCATTTGGCTCCGGCGCCGGTGTGGAAATACACCAGTCAAATGGGGGACTACGCGGTTGTAGCCAGCGTGCTTTCACCGGGAAGATAGCGCTCGTCAGACTCTGATTTTTCCGTTCGATCCACCCCATCCCCATGCATTTTATCCCTGGTGCCATTATCCTGCTGGGCGTCGCGCTCGTCTCCGTCGTGGGCGCGGAGGCTGGCCAGCCCAATGTTCTCATCATCGTCGCCGATGATCTCGGTTTTGCCGACGTCGGCTTCAATGGAGGCAAAGTCATCGCTACGCCGAATCTCGACCGCCTCGCTGCGACCGGGGTAAACCTGACCGATTTTCGGGTGTGCCCCATGTGTTCGCCGACGCGCGCCGGACTCATCACTGGGCGCTGGCCGGCCCGCTTTGGACTCATGCGCGCGGTCGTTCCACCGTGGTCGCGTTATGGTCTGCCTGCGAGTGAGCACACCCTGCCGGAATTGCTCGGCGCTGCCGGCTATGGCGAACGCGTTATTATGGGCAAGTGGCACCTCGGCCACGCACAACGCGAGTTCCTCCCGTTGGCCAACGGTTTCACGCGCTTTTACGGTCACTACAACGGTGCGATCAGCTACGGCACGCATGAGCGCGACGGGGAAGTCGACTGGCACGACAACGACCGCACTGTGCGCGAGACGGGTTACTCCACCGACCTGATCGGCAACGCCGCCGTCCGCTTCGTGCGCGAGGCTGCGGCCGGGCAGCCCTGGCTCCTCTACCTTCCCTTCAACGCCCCGCACGCGCCTTACGAGGCCAAAGAGGAGGATCTCCAGAAGTACCCTCTGTTGACCGGCGATCGACGCACCTACGCTGCGATGGTCGACTCGATGGATCAAGCCATCGGCCGGATCCTCGTCGCCGTTGAAGCGCGTACTGATGCTGCCAATACGCTGGTACTCTTCTTCAGCGACAACGGCGGGATTCTCAACGTGGGCTCTAGCAACGGCCCGTATCGCGGCGCGAAGCTGACCGTCTACGAAGGCGGCACGCGCGTCTGCGCCGCGATGCGTTGGCCCGCCGGTGGCGTGAGTGGCGGCAAACGATTCGACCAACGCATCGGCTACATCGACGTTTTACCTACCGTGCTCGCCGCCGCTGGCGCTGCCGCCGCGAAAGACGTCGACGGTCTCAATTTCCTTCCGGCCCTCCGCAGCGGCACGCCGTTGCCCGAACGGCCGTGGTTTACTTACATGCATCAAGGCGCCGACGCCCATGCCTCTGTGCATTTGCGTAACTGGAAGTTGGTCGCTCACGGGGATTTTTTCCCGGATCGCCCGGCGACCCAACCCGCACTCGAACTCTACGACCTCGCCACCGATCCCGCCGAAAAATCCGACCTCGCCGCGCAACAGCCCGAGCTCGTCGCGCGCCTGCATGCTGGGCTGCGCGAGTTCGGGACGTGGCAAAAATCCGGTGTCAGCGCCTACACCGAAGGCCGCATCGGATTTGTGCCTCCGAAAGATTGGATCGTGGGCGGCCCGCCCGCCGCTCCGGGCGACACCCCCGCGCCCAAGGCCGGAAAAAAGAAAAAATCCGCGTCCCCCAACTGAATCCTTCCCTTCGCCCATGCAGTCGCCCGTCCGGTTTCTCTCCGCGTTCTTCGCCGTCTGGTTACTCCTGAGCAGCACTCTCTGGGTTGCTGCCGCCGAGCCGGCTCCCGCGCGCCGTCCCAATTTCATTATGATCCTCATCGACGACATGGGGTGGGGCGACTTTTCCTGTTTCGGCAACAAGGACGCGACGACGCCCCAGATTGATCGCCTCGCCGCCGAGGGCCTCCGCTTCGAGCAGTTCTACGTCGCCTCGCCGATCTGTTCGCCCTCGCGCGTCGGCCTCTCGACGGGTCAGTATCCACAACGCTGGCGCATCACGTCCTTCCTCAACAACCGAGCTGAGAACAGCGCACGCGGCATGGCCCAGTGGCTCGATCCGAAGGCACCGGTGCTCGCGCGCATGTTGCACGCCGCCGGCTACGCCACGGGCCATTTCGGCAAGTGGCACATGGGCGGCCAGCGCGACGTCGACGATGCTCCGCCGATCACGGCCTATGGTTTCGACGCCTCGTTGACAAACTTCGAGGGCATGGGGCCCAAGCTCCTTCCGCTCACCCTCAAGCCCGGCGATGACAAGCCTGAGCGGATTTGGGCCGACGCCGAGCGGCTTGGTCAACCGGTGACCTGGATGCAACGTTCCCAGATCACGACCGGCTTTGCCGATGCCGCGCTCGCGTTCATCGACGCGTCCGCGCGCGACCAAAAACCGTTTTACGTGAATCTCTGGCCGGATGACGTGCACAGTCCATTTTGGCCGCCGGTGCAGCAGTGGCGCGACGGCAAGCGCGGTCTGTACCACTCCGTCCTCGAGTCGATGGATCGACAGCTCGGCAAACTCTTCGACCGGATCCGCTCTGATCCTGCGTTGCGCGATAACACGCTGATTCTCGTCTGCTCCGACAACGGGCCCGAAGTCGGCGCCGGTTCTGCGGGTGCGTTCCGGGGCACCAAAGGCATGCTCTATGAAGGTGGCGTCCGTTCGCCTCTCGTCGTCTGGGGTCCCGGTTTCACGAATACGCTAAAAGCTGGCACCGCCAACCGCGGGTCGCATTTTTCCACGATCGATGTGGCGCCGACGCTGCTGGCGATTGCCGGCGTCTCCGCTCCGGCCGGGACGACCTTCGATGGTGTTTCCATGCGCGAAACGTTGCTCGGCCGATCCGAAGCTTCGCGCAGCCGACCGCTCTTTTTTCGTCGTCCCCCCGACCGCGCGGCTTTCGCCGGCGACGAAAAACTCCCCGATCTCGCGGTGCGCGACGGTCGCTGGAAACTCCTCTGCACCTACGACGGTTCGGCCCCACAGCTCTACGACCTCGACGCCGATCCCGGGGAGAAGAGAAATCTCGCCGCGTCTCAACCCGCCGAGACCGCCCGCCTGGCCGCCGCTGTCGTCGCATGGCATCGCTCGCTCCCCGCCGACAACGGGGCGACCTACCGCCCCCGGGCGACGAAAAAGAAATCGTGACCGCGGCGTTCCTCCCTCCGCCGTTTCCCGTTCCAACGACCTCTGTCGATCGCTCGCCCCAAGTTTTTTCTATGCGCTTAGTTCTCCCTTGCTGGCTGGTTTCACCGCTCGCGTGGTGCGGTTTCTTTTTGTGCCTCGCGGCTAAAGCGCCGCTGAGCGCGGCGCCCGCGCCGCGCCCCGACATCGTCGTCTTCCTCTCCGACGATCACGCCCAACTCGACGCCACGCCCTACGGCGCGACCGACGTGCGCACGCCCCACATGCAGCAACTTGCCGGCGACGGCCTGGTGTTCACGCACGCCTTTATCGCTTCGCCCGCTTGTGCGCCGAGCCGTTCCGCAATGCTGACCGGCCTGATGCCCGCCCGCAACGGGGCCGAGAATAACCACACCTACAAACGCGACGACATCACGTCGCTCCCAGAAAAACTCCGCGCCCTCGGTTACCAGACCGCCGCTTTCGGCAAGGTCGCTCACGGTGCCCATGACATCACGCGCCACGGGTTTGACGTCACCGCTCCGAGCCACGCCGCCGCCGTCGTTGGAAAATTCCTCGCCGAGCGCGATCGCTCCAAACCGCTCTGTCTCTTCGTCGGCACGCATGAGCCGCATGTGCCTTGGCCTGATCTCGACGGCTACGACCCGACGAAAATCAACCTACCGCCCGCGCACATGGACACGCCGGAGACCCGTGCTTTCCGGGCCCGTTATTATACGGATATCACCAAAGCCGATACCCAGCTCGGCGAACTACGCGCGCTGACCCGCACTCATCTCGACGCGTCGCGCACGCTCTTCGTTTATACCAGTGACCACGGCGCGCAGTGGCCCTTCGGCAAGTGGAATCTCTACGATGCCGGCATCCGCGTGCCGCTCCTCGTCGCGTGGCCGAGCGTGATTGCGCCCGGCTCACGCACGGCGGCAATGGTGCAGTGGATCGATCTGCTCCCGACCTTGATTGAGGCTGCTGAGGGGACTGTTCCGCCCGCTCTCGACGGCCGCTCTTTTCTCTCCGTGTTGCGCGGTCACGCAACCGCCCACCGCGAGACAATCTACACCACGCATAGTGGCGACGGACGCATGAACGTTTACCCGATTCGCTCCGTCCGCACCGCCGAGTGGAAACTCATTGTGAACCTGCACCCCGAGTTTGCCCACACGACGCACATCGACAAAGCCCTCGCGCGCGATGGTGGCCGCTACTGGCTCTCGTGGTTTGAAAAGGCCCAGACCGATCCGGCCGCCGCGGCCATCGTTCGCCGCTATCACGAGCGTCCCGCTGTCGAGCTCTACGACTTGCGCGCCGATCCCTACGAGCAATGCAATCTCGCCGCGCTCCCGGCGCACGCTGCCCGTGTCAGCGAAATGCGCGCCCAGCTCACCGCATGGATGCAGCAACAGGGTGACCGTGAAACCGTTTTCAACGAACCCCGCCTGCTCGCTGATCCTGCCTCGACGCGTCCCGGTGCCAACTCCGGCACTGATCAGCCGCCGGGCAAAAATAAGAAATAAGACCACTCTGAATCCGCGCTGCCGCCGGGGTCGCGCGATTTTCTCCTGCGCTGCCTCGTCGAGATTCGCCGCGTCGAGCAGCTCGTAAAAACCGTCGCTCAATGTGGCGGTTGGGCAGAGCATCGCGGACCCGCGTTGCTGATAACAGGCCGGTACCGCCGCGTAGTCGCCGAACCGCAGGTGGGTTTTGCGGCCCGGGCCAAGGAGGGGACGGAGTGGCGCGACCGGGATCAGCGGGGTTTCCGCATTCGGAACGCGCGGATGGGCAAGTCTGGCTCAGGGGAGTGGATACGCGGTCGATCGGGAAGCGCTGGGTGTTTTCGCGGTTGCGCGGCCGATAAAACGCCCTCTCTTGGCAGCGTGAATCTTTATGTGCTGCCCGCCGGGGCGATCCAAACCAATGCCTACTTACTGACCGCGCCGGAACGCGGCGAGGCCGTGCTCATCGATGCGCCGGGGGAGGTCTGGGCGGATGTTGAACCGATTTTGAAAAAGGAGAAGTGCACGTTGACGGAGCTGTGGCTGACGCATGGGCACTGGGATCACACGCAGGGTGGGGCGGCCGTGGTGCGGGCGACCGGGGCCAAGGTGCGCGCGCATCGGGAGGATCGGAACTTGATCGAGACGCCGGAAATTATGGAGCGGTTTATGGGTGAGAAGCTGGGGCTCGAGCCGGTGCCCGTGGACCACTGGGTCGTGCAGGGCGAGCGGCTGACGGCGCTCGGATGTGACGTCGAGGTGCGGCATGTGCCCGGACATTGTCCCGGCAACGTGTTGTTCTATTTCGCGGCGACGGGCTCGGTGTTCGTAGGCGACGCGTTGTTCAGTGGCAGTGTCGGTCGGTCGGATTTGCCGGGAGGAGATTTCGAGGTGCTGGCGCAATCCATTCGCGGTCAAATTTACACGTTGCCGGAAAAGACAGTCGTGTTTCCCGGACACGGACCTAAGACGACGGTTGCCCATGAACGTGCTTCCAACCCCTATGTCCGCGGCTGAACACGAAGTCTTGATGCGGCGTGCGCTCGGCCTGGCGCGCGGCGTGTGGGGGACGACGCATCCGAATCCGATGGTCGGGGCGTTGATCGTCGAGGACGGACAGGTCGTGGCGGAAGGGGCGACGGCGCCGGATGGCGGGCCGCACGCGGAGCGTTTGGCTCTGCTGGCCCGCGGCAAACCGCCGCAGCCTGGAGCGACGCTCTATGTGACGATGGAGCCGTGCTCGACGCAGGGTCGCACCGGTGCGTGCACCGATGCGATCATCGCGTCGGGAATCAAACGCGTGGTGATCGGAGCGACCGATCCGAATCCAGCGCATAACGGCAAGGGATGCGAGGTGCTGCGGGCGGCGGGGATTGAGGTGATCGCTGGAGTGCTCGCGGGCGAGTGCACGGATCTGAACCTCATTTTTAACCACTGGATCACCTCGGGTGGGCCGATGTTAGCTGCGAAGTCGGCGTCTACGTTGGATGGGAAAATTGCGAGCCGCACGGGTGATTCGCAGTGGATCACGAATGAGGCTTCGCGGGCGGATGTGCACCGCTGGCGTCGGCTCTTCCCCGGCATCGCCGTCGGGGCGCTGACGGTTTTGAAGGATAACCCACGGCTCACGGCGAGGCGGGCCGGGGAGGCGGAATGGTGTCCATGGCGCTTTGTATTCGACGGACTGTTGCGGACGGTCGTCGACAAAAGTCTCCCGGCGGTCTTCACGGATGAATTTCGCGAACGCACCATCGTGGTGACGACTCCGCATGGCGGCTTGGGCTATGTGCGCAAACTGCGGGATATGGGCATCAAAGTGTGGTGTTTCGAATCCGCGACGCAGCGGGTCTCCTTCACCGATTTCCGGAAGAAGTGTGCGGAAGAACGGATCGCGGGGGTGTATTTCGAAGGCGGCGCGCAACTCCTCAGTGAATTAGTGCGGGCGCGGCAGCTGGATTACCTCTTTAATTACCGAGCGCCGTTATTTTTTGCGGATGACAAGGCCAAGAGCGTTTTTGGCGGGCTGCGCCCGGAGCGGCTGGATCAGGGGGTGCGGTTGGTGGATGTGTGCCACGAGTCTTTTGGTGAGGATGCCTTGATGCGAGGGCGCGTGGTGTTTCCGGAGAAGATGTTGATCGATGAAAATTTTTTTGGCGTCCGGTAACGCGCACAAGGCGGTCGAGCTGCAAGCGCTCGCGTTTGCGGAAAATTTGCCGATCGAGATGATCTCCGCGCGGGCAGTGGGCGGCATGCCGGACGTCGCCGAGGACACCGGGACTTTTATCGGCAATGCGCGTAAGAAGGCACTCGCGTTACGGATCAAATTGCCGACGGACGCGTGGGTGCTCGCGGACGACAGCGGACTGTGTGTGGATGCCCTGGACGGTGGTCCCGGAGTGGAGTCGGCCTACTATGCTGGATCGCAGGGCGACGGTGCGGCCAATCTGGCGAAGTTGATTGCGATGATGAGGGGAGTGCCGGCCGAACGGCGCGGAGCGTCTTTTGTGTGCGTGCTTTTCATCGCCGGACCGGCTGGGGTTGAGCATATTTTCGAAGGAAAATGTCTCGGAAGGCTGAGCGAGGAGCCGCGAGGTGGGGCAGGCTTTGGCTATGATCCGCTCTTCATGCCGGAGGGGTACGCTGCGAGTTTCGCGGAGTTGGGTGACGCTGTGAAAAACGCGATCAGTCACCGGGCCCGAGCGTGGACGCAGTTGGCGGAGTGGATACGCCGTATGCGGTAAGACGGATGGTGGTCAGGGCGGCGCGACGGCGAGGACGACGTGGAGGGCGTGCCAAAAAATGCTCGCCGGTGGAGGCAGGTGCTCGCGTCGGGACCTGCCGAGGAGAGTGAGGTGCGTCAAAACTTTCGACATTGAGCGGTGGGCGCGATTGGCTGACGGAATTGACATGAAGTCCTTCTACATCACGACCGCCATCGACTATGTGAATGGTTCGCCGCACCTGGGCCACGCCTATGAAAAAGTCCTGACGGACACCATTGCGCGTTTCCGCCGGCAAATGGGGGACCGGGTGCATTTTTTGACTGGGGTCGACGAACACGGCCAAAAAGTGCAGGCGAGTGCCAAGAAGCAAGGGATGCCGCCCCAACAATTTTGCGACGAAGTGAGCGCGGAGTTTCGGGCGCTCTTGCCGAAGCTGAACATTTCGAACGACGATTTTATTCGTACGACCGAAGAGCGGCACCAGCAAGTCGTGCGGGCGGTGCTCCAGCAACTCTTCGACAAGGGCGAAATCTATAAAGCGGAATACACGGGTTTTTACTCGGCCCGGCAGGAGCAATTCTTGCAGGACAAGGACCGGTTGCCGGACGGCACGTGGCCGGAGCTCTTCGGTGAAGTGACCGAGATAGCGGAGTCGAACTACTTCTTTAAGCTGAAGCAGTATCAGGAGTGGCTCGTGGACTTTCTGGCGAAGAACGAGCATTTTATTTTCCCCCAATATCGGCAGAAGCAGGTGCAGGAATTTTTGAAGGAGCCGCTGAACGATCTGTGCATCTCGCGTCCGCGGGAGCGGTTGGAATGGGGGATTTCGCTGCCGTTCGACGACGGCTACGTGACCTACGTGTGGTTTGATGCGCTGCTGAATTACTATTCAGCGGTGGTCGATCGGCCCGAGATTTGGGCGGAGGCGCACCATGTGATCGGTAAAGATATTCTGGTGCCGCCGCATGCGGTCTATTGGCCGATCATGCTCAAGGCGGCGGGGATTTCTCTGCCGAAGGGAATCATCGCTCATGGTTGGTGGATGACGCGCGGATCGAAAATGTCGAAGAGCACGGGTAATGCACTCAATCCGCTCGACCTCGTGGCCGAGTTTGGGGCTGACGCCTTTCGGTATTTTCTCATTCGTGAAATGAACGTTGGGCAAGACAGCGACTTCACGCGGGAGCAGTTTTTGGTGCGCTACAACAGCGAACTTGCGAATAATTTAGGGAATCTTGTGAACCGCACGCTGAACATGACCACGCGTTTTTCTGCAGGGGTCGTGCCGGCGGCGGAAGTCGAAGAAGCGCTCGAGAAGAGCCTGCGGGACCTCTGGACCCAGACTCGCGACGAGTTTATCCCGCAGTGCGAAGGCTATCAGTTTCACACGGCGCTCGAGCGGGCGATGGTGTTTCTGACCGAGACGAATGCCTACATTGAAAAGCGGGCGCCCTGGAAGCTCGGCAAGTCGACCGAAGCGAACGATCAGGCGCTGCTGCGTACGGTGCTGGCCACCATCGCAGAAGCCTTGCGGCTGGTGGTCGCCGCCGTGCAACACGTGATGCCATCCACGACGGAGAAAATCAACGCGGTGCTCGGCTACACGCCGGGTGCCGTGTGGCGTGACGAATTGAATTGGGGTGGCAAACTTACGGGCGCCAAGGTCGCGGGTGCGTTGGTGCTGTTTCCGCGGCCGGCACCGCCGGAGAAGGCACCGGTAGCGGTGGCCAAGGCGTAGGGGCG
>CAMCHO010000015.1 GCA_945874455.1 Opitutus sp. GAS368
ACGTCGGCGGAAGTCATTGTGAAATGGGAGGAGATCAAAGCGACGGAGAAGAAGCACGGCCCGGTGTCGACGGGCGTGTTTAAAGACCTGCCGCCACGATTGCCGGCGTTGATGTTTGCCGAGGCGGTGTGGAAACAGATTGAGAAGAAAGAACTGCCGGCCGAAGGCGTGGTGGATAAGGCGCAGGTGCGCGCGTTGGGCGAGCAGTTGGATGCGACGATGCTGGGGAAACTGTTGTTTGAGCTGACGGCGGCGGCGCGGGCCAAAGGCCTCGATCCCGAAGCGGCGTTACGGCTCCATGCGACGCAGGTGATGCGCGATGTCGAAAAAAGCATCCAACGGCGTGGCGCCTAAGGCGGAGCGGCCCGGCGACGAGCGGCGCCCCGACGATGTACCGCCGGACGTGGTGGCGGAGTGGTGGGCGCCGTTTGAAGATTTTCTGGCCAAAGAGCGGCGCTATTCAGCGTATACGGTGCGCAACTACCGGCAGGCGTTCGAAGACTTCTACCGGTGGCTCGTGGGCGCCGGCCTCTGGGAACGCGGTTTGAGTGCGCTTGGTTCGCGGGAGATGAGAGATTTTGTGATCGAAGGACAGCGACGTTTTGACCGGCGGACCCTGCACAACCACGCGTCGGGGTTGCGAACGTTTTTCAAATTCTGGATGCGGCGGGAGAAATTAAGAAACAATCCGCTGCTCGGAGTGCCGCTGCCGAAGTTGGAGAAACGGCTGCCGAAATTTTTGAGCGAAGATCAAATGAAGCTATTGCTCACGGGACCGCAGCGCTTGCTGGAAAATGCGGGCATCGATGCGCACACGGCGTGGCGGGACCGGCTGGCGATGGAGCTGCTGTATGGCGGTGGGCTGCGGGTGAGCGAAGCCGTGGGGATAAACTATGGGGCCGTCGATTTTGCGGCGGGGGTGGCCCGCGTGCTGGGCAAAGGGCAAAAGGAACGACTTTGTCCACTGGGGCGAGTGGCGCTGGCGGTGCTCGTGAAAGTGCGCGACGACTTTGCCCAAGACAAAGCGCCGACGAGTCCAGTTTTAGTGAATACGACGGGAATGCGGATGGGCGTGCGGGAGGTGCAACTGATGCTCAAGCGCTACCTCACCCTCGCGGGGCTGCCGCTGGATCTGACGCCGCACAAGCTCCGGCACTCGTATGCGACGCACCTCCTCAACGCCGGGGCGGATCTCCGCCTCGTGCAGGAACTGCTCGGCCACGCGCAACTCGCGACGACGCAGATCTACACCCACGTGAGCGTGGCGCGGCTCAAGGAAGTTTACGCGAAGGCGCATCCGCGGGCGTAGTCGGGAGTGCGCGGATGCGGCCCACGCAACACCCAAACTACCCAGAATTCCGAGGCGCTGACCGGCGATGGGCACGAAGGGCCAGGCGCTCGATGGGAGGAAGCGTCGGGAGGGGCGGCGATAATTTTCTCCAAAGCGTGGGACGGCGTCGCGAGAGTCTGGTGCGGTCACGGCGCGGTTGCTGGCCGCGTGCGCGCGCGGCGGGACCAAGCGGGCACGACGATATAGCCGCCCTCGCGGTCGCCATAAGCATGAAACGAACGTTGCGAAAAGGACTGGGCCGCAAGTGCGCAGAGGGCGGCGTCGACCTCGTCAATATTTCCCAACTTGGATTCATCGATGCCAGCCCGCGTGAGCAGTCCACGACGGCCGCGGTTCTTTTCCTTGGCGGAGACAATTTGACCGGCGAGCGCGCAGGCAACGGCCTGCGGAAACGTCTCGAGGGTTACATTCCTCGGATCGGCTTGGCCGAGGTAAAGCGGGTGTGATGTCGCGAGCGCACGAAAGATTTCCATCCCGGCAAACATCCACGTGTAAAACGCATGTCCCCGCGCGGCTGCTTCGGTGGGTGTGGAGAAACTCGAAATCCCGTCCTGCGCGAGCTGGCGTTCGGCTGCGCGGGCCGGTCGACCCACGCCACGCCACAAACAAGGCGCGTCGACGGCGACGACGGCGGAGCCACGCGCTAGGCACCATGCGGCGACTTCGACGGCACTGGGGCTCTTGAATGTGCCGATGATCGCGGTGTGGCGAATGGCCACGGCATGGAATCCTTTTGCGGGACCACCGACGTCGATCCCGATCATCACCTCTTCGCTCATTGGGTAAGCTTTATCATCCGTAGGAAGCCGGCGTTTTTCACTGGCAGTTTACCAGCTCACGCGCCGGGGGGTGCCGTTGCCGGCGGCGTCGTAGAGGGTCACTTCGGCGGAGGTGGCGTTGCTCACTTTCGCCCACGGGACGTCGAGCGTGAATCGTTCTTGGCGACTGTCGCGCACGCCGTCGTCGGGTTGCTCGACGACTTCGCGGACGCCGTTGTTGAAGATGACTTCAATGCCATCGAGCAGCGAAAGCGCGTCGCGGCCGCCGACGGAAATGAGGACGCGGTCGCCATCGCGGCGGGCGGTGACCTCGAGGATTTCCGGCTTCGTGTGGTCGATCAGGAGATCGTCGGTTTCGAAGGTGGCTGTGAGGCGGTCGCCGACGGGACGGGGCGCGGTTTCGGTGGAGACTAGACGGGTGAAGTAGACGCCGTCAGGCAGATGAGAGCCGTCGAATTGCGCGAAGCTATCGCGGGTGTTGGCCGCAATCTCGGTCCACGCGGTGTCGCCATCGCGCCGGATAGAAAAGGTGCTGAGGACGTTGTCTTGATCGGGATCGGTGACGGTCCAGAAGACGACTTGCGTGCCGGGCGAAGGGACGATCTGGCTATTCAGCAACGTGGCTTTGCGTTTGGCGTCCTCGTCTTTCGGGCTGGCTGCGACGAGCTGGCTCAGTGAGGCGTTGGGCGCAGGGGGCTGGTCGACGGCAGGGATGAGCCCGAAGTTGGGTGTAATGAGGCGGAAATCTTGGAGGGTGGGGCGGCGATTCTGCGGCAGCACATAGAGCGTAGCCTTGTCGATCTCGGCGGCGGGCGCACCGGGCGTGGTATCAAGCACACGGATGCGGAGTTTGAAGTGGCGACCAAGCTGGGGTACCCCGCGCCAGCCGCCGTCGGAAGGTTGGAGGGCGCTCCAAGGGCCCCAGCCCTCAAGTTCGTCGCTGCCATGGCTGGTACGGATTTCGACGGAGAGCTGGGTGTCCTGGATATTTCGGATACGGTTGAAGCGCAGCGCGCCGAGTTGTGCGAGTAGGCCGAGGTCGAGGCGGCGCGTCTCGGCTTCACGCGGGCCGGAGGCGGAGAAATCGAGGAGCGCAAAGCCGGGGGCGTTGTTGCGGATGACCAAGAATTTTCCCGGCGCACCCGGGATGGGCGTCACGCCGTTGAGCTGGGAAGAAATGCTGCCCGCGAAGGTGAGGCCGAGGCGGGATTTGAGGTCGTAGCCGTAGAGTTCGCCGAGTTCTCCGCCCGTCATGAAAATGACGTCGCCATGGCGGCCGAGCCGGTAGAACGCGGCATTGGCGCGGGCGGCGAGGATTTCCGGGAAGCCGTTTGGCGTAAACAGCACGAGGGTGCTGCGACCGGCGAATTTCTCGGCCGGGGTGACGAGGACCGGGTCGGCGGGCTTGGCGTCGCCGGCGGGTTTCTTGCCGTCGGCCGGGGTGATACGGGATTCGCCACTGGTGCCGGTGAACACGATGCTCGCATAGAGATCGCCATTCGGTTGCGGCAGGAGATCGGTGATTTCGGCGTCGCGATTTTCTTGGAGAATAATGGCGGGGACTGGGGCCGGTAGTGCGGTGGGGCTGAGAATCGGAGAAGCGGAGGCAGGCGCCGGCGCGGAGCCGGGGGTGAAGGTATAGATGTTTCCCTTCGGGGAGGAACCGGCGGCGATGCGGCCATCGGCTAGCAACGCGAGGCGGCGGACGTTGCGGTCACGGATTTCGCCGAAGAGCGTGATGCCGCGTTCGGCGAGCAGAGCGGGATCGGTGATCTTTTCCGGAGCAAGGCCGGAGGCGGAAAACTTTTTTAAATCGACGCGGTAGATGCGGCCGGGATTTCCGGTTGCGACGAGCGCGGTGTCGGCATCGAGGAGGAGGAGGTCGAATATGGAATCGACGGGGAGCGCGACGCGGGCGACGGGTTGCCCATCGCGAACGACGTAGAGCGAGCCCTTCGGGGACGTGCCGGCAAGGAGGGCACCGTCGGCGAGGGGCTTAATGGCGTAGACCTGCGGATCGTCGAGGGTGACGAGTTCTCGGGAGGCGTAGGTGGAGAGCGATGGGTTGTAGGTGATCTCGAGAATCTTTCCGTCCGGCCCAGTGCCCACGAGGAACTTTGTGGGGTCATCGGTGGCCTCGATGCACCAGAGGAGATCAGCGGGAGCGGGCACGACGAGTTCGGCGAGAATGGGGCCCGCGACGAGCCGGCCATCGGAACGGGCGGCGAGGCGCTTGAGACTGCGGCTCGGGACATCGCGGAAGAAATCGATGTCGGTTTTCTTCGACAGTGGATCCGCGTGAAGTCCGGAGGCGGCCACGCAACACGTCAGGCCGACGAACACTGAGCGGAGAGTAGAGATCGGAAAGAGCCCGCGGACTACATGGAGGGTTCGAGAGCCAAAAAGAGTGGGCATGAAGAAGAAGACGTCGCAGCGAATGTGTTGGGGCGGAGTCGGTGTCAGAAAAATGGAGACAGAAATAATCGGTACGGAGGCGGCGCGGGGCGGGTCACTCCACGATCCGGAGCGGGCGGCGGACTCCGGTGGCGGTCAGTTTGCCGGGGAGGACGTGGTGTTCCCACAGCGGGAGGAAAGCGTCGCGCTTGCGAAAACGCGCTTCGTCGGAGGCGCGGGCGATGCGTTCAATCGAGCCCGGGGTCTCGGGAGTCGCGACGGTTTGGTCGCTAAAAATCTCCGTGGTTTCGACGATCGCGAGACTGAGGCCGTCGGTCGGGCGTCCGTCCCGAATAGCGGACAGGTAAGCTGGAAAACTGCGGAGCTCGGATGCGGAGATGAGCCGGGGGCGGCCGGTGAGCTCGTCGAGGATACGGCCGGGGGCGAGGACGACTTCGAGGCGCTTGCCGGCCCAAGCGGGGTTAATGATGAGGTCGATGATCTCGCGATGCGTGGCACCCTGAAAGTCGCGCCAAGCGAGCGTCGCCTGCACGGTCTCGCCGGAGCGCGCGGTTGAGCGGGAAAGTTGAAACTGTTCGATGACGACAGTGGGATTCTCAGCGAGGGCTTCGACGCTGAAGGTCACGCGGTCGGGAAAGGTTTTTTCGTAGGGATTTTGGAGATTCGCGGCGAGGCCCTGCACGAATTCGTTGAGGCCCTGCGCAAAGCCTTGCGGGCCGGCGTAGAGACTCTTGGTCGCGAGGGACTGGGAGGCGGGAAACAGGATGTTGCCGCGAAGGCGGAAGCCGTTGGCGAGGCCCGCGTCGTTGGAACCCATAATGGCCTGAGTGAGGCCGGCGGCGACGATGACGGGGGTAAGTTGCTGCTGGCGGACGACGGAGAAACGCAACGTGCGGGGAGCGCTGCCGAGGGGTTTTACGGTCACCTCGACGTCGGTCATGGCGGGTCCCGGGCCGAGCGTGCCGGAAATGGCGGAGAGACGGTCTTGCGAAATCGTGCCGATGACGGCGCCGGTGTTGGCCAGTTTCACCGACGACATGGAGGACGGGAGAATGGTGACGATCTCGGTGGCGCACATCGCGAGGGAAACTTCGCCGAGGGACAACATGGGGTGGCCGAACGCGGTGACGCGATTGCCATCGATGCGCGAAACCGTACCGGTGCCGGCGATGGTGATATCGCCGGTGGCAAGGGCGACGGCGACGGCGGAACCCGGGGAGAGCGAGGCGGAGGAAGGTGCGGAGTTGAGGGATGAGGGTTGGGCGTTGAGCGAGGCGACGGCAGAGGCGGATTGGGTGCTCCCACCGAACGCGATCGCGGAGAGCCCGAGGGCCGTGAAGCGCGGGGAGAAGAGGTCGGCGACAGCGGGGTTTAGGCCGGTGAGCGTGAAGGCGGGCGCCAGCGGGGTTGGAGCGTGGGGTGAAGCAAGCGGTGCAAGCTGAGGATTGAGCGCCGACGGAGGGGTGGATTCTGACGAACGCGACAAGCCGTTGCCGGACGACTTGGGCGTGGGCGGCGTGGACGCGGTGACGCGTTCGCGAACCTCGACGAGGTCGGCGGCGGGGGTGAAGCCAGCGAAGCGGACCGTCTCGAAACGCTGTAGTTGATAACTGAGTGCGCCGGCGAGTTTGCCGTCGATGTAGAGAGGGCTCCCGCTCATGCCGGCGACTGCACCCATTTTCTGGACACGCTCATCCGTGAGTTCGCAGACGATGAGCGATTTGCCGAGGCCGAGGGCGTTGCGGATGATACCGGTGACCTCGACGTTGAAAGGCTCGGGGACGGTGCCGCGGAAGACGGTCCAGACTTCGCCGCGCTGGCCGGGCTTCACGTCGTCGAGAGCGAGGGAGGCGGTGCCGGAGGGTTGTTGACGAGGCGCGGGTTCGGCGGGTTGGGCGAGGAGAAATTGAAACGGGGAGGACGCAGAGAGCGCGGACAGCAGGAGCAGCCGACGGAAAGAAAAACAAGAGCGCATGAATGGGAAAAGGGACGGCCGTCCGTCCCCAAGAAGCAATCAAAGTTCCGCGATGGCTTGCGACATGATTTCGCAGGCCCGGTCGATGGCGGAGCCCTCGTGGGCCGTGCTGATAAAGCCGGCTTCGTAGGCGCTCGGGGCAAGGTAGACACCGCGCGCGAGGCAGGCATGGAAAAACCGGGCAAAGAGTTTGGCGTCGCCGGTGAGGGCGGTCGCGTAGTCGCGCACGGGTGTGGCCGTGAAAAAGATACTGAACATAGAGCCGCATTGGGGGACTTGGGCCGGGATGCCTTTGGTGCGCGCGGCAGCGAGGACGGCATCGCGGAGTTGGCGACCGAGGCGGTCGAGGCGGGTGTAAGGCGAAGAGCCAGAGCCTTCATCCTCGAGGAGGCGGAGGGCGGCGATGCCGGCGGCCATGGCGAGGGGATTGCCGCTGAGCGTGCCGGCTTGGTAGACAGGGCCGAGGGGAGCGAGGTGGTCCATGATGTCGGAGCGTCCGCCGAAGGCGCCGACGGGTAAACCGCCGCCGATGATTTTCCCGAGGCAGGTGAGGTCGGGGGCAAACGGAAGTCGGGCGTTGAGGGCTGAGCCCTGAGAGCCGGATGCGGAGGCGGCAGCGGCGTGGTGGGCGGCGGCGAGTTCCTCGTTGAGGAGACCTTGTACGCCGGCCTTGTGGAGACGGAAGCCGGTCATGACTTCGTCGAAGATGAGGAGCGCGCCGTGACGCGCGGTGATGGCGCGAACGGCGGCGAGGTAGCCGACGTCGGGCATGATGAAGCCGACGTTGCCGCAGTAGGGCTCGAGAATGACGCAGGCGATTTGGCCAGGGTTGGCGGCGAACGCGGCGTCGAGGGAGGCGGTGTCGTTGTAGGGGAGAACGATGGTCTCGCGGGCGAAGGAGGCGGGGATGCCGGCGCTGTCGGGGTGGCCGTGGGTGAGCGCGCCGGAACCGGCTTTGATGAGCAGCGAATCGGAATGGCCGTGGTAACAGCCGGCGAATTTAATGATCTTGTCGCGCTGGGTGAAGCCGCGTGCGAGGCGGATGGCCGACATCGTGGCTTCCGTGCCGCTGCTGCACATGCGAACTTTTTTGATCGAGGGCACGAAGCGAGTAATGAGCTCGGCCATCTCGACCTCGGAGGGATTGGGTGTGCCGAAGGAAGTCCCGTTTTCGAGGGCGGCGGCGATGGCGGCTTTGATGACCGGGTGGTTGTGGCCGTGGATCGCTGGGCCCCAGGTGCAGACGAAGTCGATGAGTTCACGGTCGTCGGCGGTGACGAGCGTGGCGCCGCGCGCAGCCTTGACGAAGAACGGCGCGCCGCCGACGGAGCGGAAAGCGCGGACGGGGGAATTGACGCCGCCAGGGATGAGCTGGAGGGCGCGAGTGAAGAGGGTGTCGGAGGTGAGAGCGGGCATGGGTTAGAAATCGTAAGCGTCCTTGCGGTCGTCAACGCGGACAATGCGCACAAAGATGCGTTCGTCGAGAAGGCGTGCGATCGCTCGGTCGTCGCCCACGCGATCGCCCCGGCCGCCACGAAGAGCAGCGGGCGGGGGCTGATCGAAACGCCGTGGATCTGCGTCGCCGGCGATGTGCGTAACGAGATAACGCGCGCTGCGCCGGTGCGCCTCGCGGTCGAGGCCCTCGCGTTCGCGCAAGGCCTCGGCCTTAAACTGATCGACCCAGCTCGCGCTTAACTTCCGCCAGCGGGTAGGTGCGGGACTGGCCGGCTTCAAGTCGTGCGAATCGCTCTTCGGCGATGCGGATGTTTTCTTGTTCATGGAGCCACGAGACCGACGCAGCGCACGCGAGAGCGGGCCTGGAGCGATCGGCGCGCTTGGCCTTGCGGGACAGCTTACTCTCTATGACGGGCTTGATCCGGAGGAAAACCTTGGCGGGAGCTAGGTGGAGGAGTTGGCCGCGAAAAGGAGAATTCGCGATCCGGCGAGGGGCGATACTTCGGAGACAAACACGTGATAAAACATGAGGGGGATGGACCTATGCAGCAGCGCGGCCGCGAAACCGCCCCGATTTTCAGATCACGTTTAGCTCACGTATTTTTGCACGATCGGAATCCGCCGGCCGACGCCGAAGGCGAGGGGGGTTATTTTGAGGCCGGGGGCGGCTTGCTTTCGTTTGTATTCGTTGAGGTCCACTTTGCGGACCACGTCGTTGACCACGGACTCGGCAAAGCCTTGGGCGATCAGGTCGCGACGGGAGAGGCCTTCTTCCACGTAGCCTTTGAGGATCGCGTCGAGGATGTCGTAGGGCGGGAGGCTGTCTTGATCCACTTGGCCCGGGCGGAGTTCGGCGCTCGGGGGCTTTTCGATGGTGTTGAGCGGGATAATCTCGCGACCGGCTCCCGGTGCGGCGGGGGAATTTATCCAGCGGGCCAAGGCAAAGATTTGGGTTTTAAAGACGTCGCTGATCACGGCGAGGCCGCCGCACATGTCGCCGTAGAGCGTGCAGTAGCCGACGGCCATTTCACTTTTGTTACCCGTCGTGAGGAGGAGAGAGCCGAACTTGTTCGAGAGCGCCATCATCAGGACACCGCGGACGCGGGCTTGGATATTCTCTTCGGTCACGTCGGGGGGCCGGCCGGCGAAGAGGGGGCCAAGGGTGGTCTCGGCGGCAATCACGGCGTCGGCGATGGCGATCGTCTCGAAACGGATGCCGAGGTTTTCCGCGAGGAGCCGAGCGTCGTCGCGCGAGTGTTGCGAGGAGATCGCGGAGGGCAGGGAGACGCCGATGACGTTTTCGGGGCCGAAGGCGTCGGCGGCGAGCACGGCGACGATGGCGGAGTCGATGCCGCCGGAAAGTGCGATGAGGGCGCGCTTGAACCCGCTTTTTTGCGCGTAATCGCGCAGGCCGAGGACGAGGGCGTGGTAGATGTCGCTGAGTTCTGCGGGAGCGAAGCTGGCAGCGAGTGGAGGATTGAGGGTTGGGCGTTGAGAGACGGAGGCGGCAGCCGAGGAGGCGGAGGCGGAACTGACGGAGGTGCGGGCGAGGGAGACATCGACGACGCGGAGTTCTTCGGCGAAAGCGGCGAGGCCGGCGGTGACGTGGCCATGGGCGTCGACGACGTGGCTGCGGCCGTCGAAGATGAGTTCGTCGTTACCGCCGACGGCGTTAACGTAAACGACCGCACAGCCGAGGGCGCGGGCGGCTTTGGGGACGACGAGATTTTGTCGGACGCCATCTTTGGCGTGATGCCACGGACTGGCGGAGAGGTTAACCATGAGGTCGCATTTTTGATCGGCGAGTTGTTCGATGGGCATCCGTCCGGAATAGAGGCGCCGCGTGCTGATCATGGGGTGGGTCCAGATATCCTCGCAGATGGTGAGGCCGATGCGGATGCCGGCGTGATCGACGACGGTGGGGGAAGTGGCGGGCTCGAAGTAGCGGTCCTCGTCGAAAACATCGTAGGTGGGCAGGAGACATTTTCGGCCGATGGCAACGACGGCGCCACGGTAGCAAAACGCGGCGGAGTTGTAGAACGGCCGCCCGCGGCCGGTGGGGTTGAGTTCGACGGTGCCGACGATGGCGGGAACGGCGCCGGTCGCAGCGGCGATCTGGGCGAGGGTTTCGGCGACATCGGGGACGAAGCGGCGTTTGAACAATAGGTCGCGGGGCGGGTAACCGCAGACGGCGAGTTCGGGGAAGACGACGAGCTCGGCGCCCTGCGCGACGAGCGCGGTGTAAGCATCGAGAATTTTCCGGCGATTGCCGGCGAGATCGCCGACGGTGGGATTGAGCTGAGCGAGACCGAGGCGCATGAAAATGAGGAAAGTGGGGAACGTGGGAGGCTTTTCGCCGACTGCAACTCGCAACGTCGGGCTTGCGCTGCACGTCAGGCCGTCGATTTGCTACGTCTCCAACCTTTAATTTGCATCATGTTCAATCGACGCATTGTTCCGTTCCTCTTTTTTTTGGTTGGCCTGAATGCGACGGGCGCGGCTGAACGGACGACGCTAACGCTGGAGCAGGCCTTGGCTTCTGCCGAAGGCGTGAGCAGTAGCGTGCTGATCAGCCGCGAGGTGGCCGCCCAGGCGTTCGAGCAGGCCAACCTGGCGCGCGCGGGCGCGTTGCCCGTGGTCAACGTCACGGGTACGCAGCGCCGTTCGCGCAATCTGACGATTCTGAGCACAACGGGCGCACTGAGTGAGACCCGGCCATCAAACCGCTATGATGGGCGCATCGGCGGCACGTATGCGGTGTTAAATCCCCAGTTACTTTCCGCCGGCCAGGCAGTGCGCGTGGGCGCTGAAGTCGCCAAGATCGACGTGCTCGCCACCGTGCAGACGGCGCTGTCGGGGGTGGCGCAGGCGTATTTCGGGCATCTGCGGAACTTGCGTCGGCTCGATGTGCTCGATGCCAACATTACGCGCGCACGTGCGCTGTACGAGCTGGCGCGCAACCAGCTCAATGCGGGGGTAGCGACGCAGATCGATGTCACGCGGGCCGAGGCGCAACTGGCGCAGGCGGAGCAGGCGCGATTACAACAGGTGACCTCCGTGATGCAGAGCGATTTGGGCTTCAAGCGGCTCCTCAACCTGGATCCGGGGGCACCCTTGGTGTTGGTTGATTTTCCGTTGGCGCGCGTGGATGCCAGTCTCGGAATGCTGGGTGAAGGCCGCACGACCTTTGAGCAACGCGCCGACTGGCTGCGGACGCAGAAAGCGCTGGAGCAGTCGCGCCTCGAGGTGCGCACGACGATGTTTGAACGGCTGCCCACGCTGGGGCTGGCGGGTGACTTCGGACACGCGGCCGCGAACATCGACGACGACGGACACCGCAAAGTCTGGACGTTTGGCGCGACGGTGACGGTGCCGATCTTTGACGGATGGCGCGCCGGCGCGAATCGCGGCGCCGCGCTCTCCCGCCAGCGGGTGCAACAGGCGCGTCTGAATTCCCTCGAGCTGCAGATCTCCTCCGAGCTGCGCTTGGCCCGGCAGGACGCGTCCTCGCGTTTCGCGCAGATCACCGTGGCGGAAAAAAACGCGCGTCTCGCCGAAGAGCAACTCCGGCTCGCGCGCTCGCGTTACAATGAGGGCGTTGCCGACAACCGTGAAATCATCGAAGCGCAGACTCAGTTGGCGGTCGCGGCGGACAACTTCCTCGAAGCCGTCTACCAATACAACTTGAGTCGCGTGGAGTTGGCCCGCGCGAAGGGCGACGTGCGCGCGGTACTGGCGGAAAAAGCCCAATGACCGGCGCCAAGGGGGATGCTCGATTGATTCTGGCTTCGGCCTCGCCGCGTCGGCGGGAACTGTTGGGGCAACTCGGCGTGCCCTTCGAAGTCGTGGTGGCGGACGTGACCGAGCATGAAGACGCCTCGACCGACCCGCGAGTGATGGTGGCGCATAACGCGGCCTTGAAGGCGGAGTGGGTGTCGGCGCGTCATCCGAATGCGCTGGTGTTGGGGGCGGACACGACGGTGTTTATCGAGGGGGTGGCGCTGAATAAACCGGGTGATGGGGCGGAGGCGCGAGCGATGTTGCGACGGCTGAGTGGACGGACGCACACGGTGTTTACGGGGTTGGCGTTGCGCCGCGCGAGCGACGGACTGCGGATCGATGAGGGGGTGGCGAGCGACGTGACGTTCAAGGCTTTCGATGAGACCGTGATCGAAGACTACCTCGCGCGGGTGCACACCCTCGACAAGGCTGGCGGCTACGCGATCCAGGAACACCGGGAGCTACTGGGTGCTGAGTATCGGGGGTCGTTGACAAATATTATCGGGCTACCGGTGGAAACCACGAAACAAATTTTGACGCGTTGTGGTCTCCTGCCATGACCTTGCCGGTCTACGCACGTCACCCACCTGAATGAGTCAGTCCATCACCACACCCTCTCTGCCCGCCTCGCTGCGACGTTTTGTCGTGCGCACGTGGGCTGACCCGGAGTCGCGGTCGACGCTGGTCGGGGTGACCGGGGTGATCCTATTTTACCTGCTGCTGTGGCTGGTTTCGCCGTATTTGTTTCGGGTCGATCCGCTCACGGCTGCGGCCCATCGGCCGCAGGCGTCGCCCCAGCCGTTCAGCATCGAGTTGGCTCCGGACACGTTTATCAAGCCGACAGTAAAACCACCGCCGCCGAACAAGTTCGTGGAGACGAATCCGGATGCCCCAGAAAACATCCCGGATAAGACGACTAATTTTGCAGCCCAAAACCAGCAAGTTGCGCAGGAAAAGCCTACGCCCGATGGCAAGAATGATATGCCAGCGCTCGCAGGGAAAAAGGATTTTCAGTCCACGCAGATTGTGAGCGGGCAGTTGTCGAAACCGATTGAACTGCTGGAAGCAGTCCCGCCCGCGGACGTGACGCCGCCGTCAGAGAGGACCGTCCAAGCGCCGAAGCTGGAGCAGAATCCATTGACCGGCTTGGACAAGAAGGAAGGGGAGAGCAAAGACGGGTTCGCCAGCAACATCTCGAAGATCGCCGAGAACACTCGGGCGATTCCCAATCGCATCGATGGAGTGAGAAACGTACCGATGGTGAACGACGCCCTGGCGACGCAACCCGCGATCGATCCGCAACGTCCTCGTCCCCGTCCCACCGTGGTGAAACAACAACAGGTCAGGCCGGCGATCTTCGCGGAGAATAAATTTGGCACGCAAAACATCGGGCCAACGGCGGTCGATGCACGCTGGAGTAACTACGGCGCCTACTTGCAGCGCATGATCGAGTCGGTGCAACTTCAGTGGGAACATCTGCTCCGGGAGAGCAAAGTTAACCCGACGACTGGGAGCTCGGTGACCGTCAAATTCGTGATGGATTCGAAAGGACTGATCGCCCGGATCGTCAACGTGGACAGCACGGCGATGCCCGCGGCCGAACGTGCGTGCATGAGCGCCATCACCGATCGCGCGCCCTACGGTGAATGGACGGCCGACATGAAGGCCGTGCTCGGGGAACAGCAGGAGATGACGTTTACGTTTTACTACCAATGAGCGGACCATCGGAAAAATTTTGGGCAAACCTGCCGCTGGGTCGCGAGGTGACTCTCCTCATGCACGATGCGAACGGGGTCGCAGCTCTGGCGAAACCCGCCGGAGTGCTGTCGCATCCGAATGAACCCGGCGAAGAGCCGCGCGCGCTGTTGACGGTGCCTTATACGATCGCAGACGAGGTCTATGCGTGGACTGACGTCGACGGAGCGAAGCGACAGTTGTGGCTGTTGAACCGCTTGGATTCGGCGACCTCGGGCGTGATCCTCGCGGCGGCCAACGGCGAGCTCGCGGCCGAGATCAGGGCCCAGTTCAGGAAGAAACAAATCAGGAAAATCTACTGCGCGCTCGTATTCGGCGGTCCGCGACAGCCGCTGGAAATCTGGCGCGACTTGCTGGTGGTGGATAAGCGCGGAGGGAAAATCCGGGCGGCGGCGAATGCCGGCAACGTCCCGTCGGAAAGCCGGATGAGCGTGGTCCGCATCGGGCAGAAAGAACCGCGCGTTTCCTTGTTGAAGTTGGAGCCGAGGACGGGGCGCAGCCACCAATTGCGGGTCCAGGCGGCCAAACGTCATCTACCGATCATCGGCGACCAGACGTATGGAGATTTTGGACGCAACCGCACCTTCGCGAAATTGGCGGGGACGAAGCGGATGTTTTTACATTCGCTGGAAACGAATTTCGACTACGAGTGGCGGGAGCGGACGTGGCAATTTGCTGCGCGGGCGCCGATCCCGCGCGAATTCGAGAAGTTCCTTTGACAGAGGGGGGGGAATACGTGGGATTGGGACTTCTCGTCCGCTATGATTTTGCCCAAAGCCAATCGCCTCACGTCTGAACAGCTGACCGAAGTTGCCGGAATTGTGACCGAGTTTGGTTGCAAGCTACAGCCGATCGTCGGCGCGGTGCGGACGATCTACGCGATCGTCGGTGATGAGCGCGAAGAGCTGATGATTAACCGGCTGGAAGGTCTGGACTACGTCGACCGCATCGACCGCATCCAGTCGCCCTTCAAGCTCATGGACAAGCGGTCGGATCTGGCGAGTCACCGTATCACGATCGGCGGGGTGACCTTGGGTGAGGAGCTCTTCGTCATTGCTGGGGCGTGCACGATTGATCCGAAGAATCCGAATTATTTCTACGAGACGGCGGCGGCGGTGAAGGAGTCGGGGGCGAATGCGCTGCGGGGCGGCGTGTGGAAACCGCGGACGAATCCGTATTCGTTTCAAGGCGACGTGAAGTCACTCGACATCCTCATGGAGGCTTCGCGGCGCACGGGATTGCCCGTCGATACCGAGGTCATGGAGGAAGCTCACATCACCCTCGCGCTCGATGCAGGCGTACACACGTTGCAGATCGGCGCGCGCAACGCGCTCAACTACTCGCTGCTCCGCGCCGTGGGTAAAGCCATCGCCGAGCGGGACACCATCGTGCTCCTCAAGCGGAGCATTCACATGGGACCGTTGAGCGAATTCATCTCGGCCGCAGAATACATCGCGGCGTTCGGCAATCCCAATGTGATGCTCTGTCCGCGTGGCACCACGCCGACGCTCGATGGGTATCGGAACCACCCGGACGAAAGCATCACGCCGCTCTTAAAGGAAAAAACGTGGGCGCCGGTGGTGGTCGATCCGTCGCACTCCGTGGGCAAAGCGACCTATGTGCCGGCGGCGGCGTTGGCGGCGGTCGCGTATGGCGCGGACGGACTTTGCATCGAAGCCCACGTCGAGCCGACGAAGGGGATTGGCGATGATCCGAAACAGGCGCTGACGCCCGAAGTTCTGCGCAAGACGATCGCGCAGGCGAGGCAACTGTGGGCGATTCGCCAGGGGTGAAGCGCGTGGAGCAACGCGCCTCACGAATGAGGCCTCACGAGGCCAGGTATGGCGTTAAGACCGATGCACGGGGTGTGCGTCCGGCGGTGAGGACGGCGGCGGCATCGCAGACAATTTCGCGGGGCCGGTCGCGGGGTCGGTGAGCTTTGTAGGGTGAGTGTAGGGTGAGCCAGAATTCTATAATTCTACTTAACCGAGTGAGATGAGGGAGGACTGTTCGGAGACGATTCCCGACCCGATTCCTCCGACCGCGAGGCGGTGTTTTGGTCCGATGGGGCCGGCCAGTCGACGCCGATCAACCACTGCGCCCAGCCCGACGCGCCCGCTTGCGCCGAATGAAGACGCGGTGCTTGACTGGGATCGGTCGGCGGTAGATCGCTCTTCAGTGCCCCCCCCCACCTCCGACGTCCGAAGATCTGCCCTCGCGGGCCAACATCGGGCGACTTTTCGAGTTCCTCTTGGTCGTGTCTTCGATAACCGCCTCTTCGCGCCGCTGGTCGGCAAGCGGGCTTGAAGGTGAGTGGACTACAGGGGTCCGCTACTTTTTCCACCCGGCACCCTCACCTTGACCCCCAGATCTGAGCCCCCCTGAGAATCCAGTTTCCTGCCAGCTAGCGAGACGGGACTACCCCTGAAGATTTCCGATCTCGTCACGGGCCTGACGATACACACGGGCCTGACGCGCCCACCGTTTCCCCCGATGCCGCCCCTGGGCGGTCCCCTCCCATGCCGCCGCGCGAAGGCCGAGCGCCACCGCCGCGAACCATTTCCCCCCAGCACGAAAGTTATCACAACCCAGCGTTTTACCCCCATGATCATCCGCCTGCTCGTGTCCCTGTTTACCCTTCTAATTGGTGTTGTGGCCAGCGCCCAAACTCCCCTTGCAGGGACCATTACCGGCCGCGTCTTTGTTCCCGGCACCGGAGAGTATCTGGAGCGGGCGCGGATCAGCCTGGAAGGCAGCGGCCGCGAGGCCTTCACGGATACGCTGGGCCGGTATTCGTTTTATGAGGTTCCGGCTGGGGTGGTGAGCGTGAAAGCCTTTTTTACCGGCATGAATGTGCAAACGGTGACCGTGCGCGTCACGCCGGGCGCGGTGGCCCAGCAGGATTTCGACCTAGTCGGCTTCCGGCAAAAGCCGCCCGGCGGTGAAACGGTTAAGCTCTCGGAATTCGTCGTTGCCACCAAACGGCAGATGGACGGAGCCGCCATCGCGATCAACGAACAGCGCTTCGCCCCTAACATTAAAAACGTGATTGCCGCCGATGAATTCGGTCCGGTGGCCGACGGCAATATCGGCGAGCTATTGAAGTTTGTTCCGGGCGTGACCCTAGACTACATCGACGGCGCGCCGATGGGCATCTCGATGAGCGGCGTGCCCGCCGACAACGTCCCGGTGATGATGGACGGCTTCAACCTAGCGAGCGCGCAGAATGCGACCAACCGCAAGGTCGAGCTCGTGAACATCTCGACCAGTACGCTTTCCCGTATCGAAGTCTCGTACACTCCGACCCCGGAGTCGCCCGGTATGGCGCTGGCCGGCTCCGTGAATCTCGTCCCGCGCAGCGCCTTCGAACGTTCGACCCCGGCCTTCACCAGCACCGCCTACCTCCTCGGCCGCTCGAGCGAGTTGGATTTTAACAAGACGCCGGGCCCCGGCTTGAAATCCCTGCGCAAGATTACCCCGGGCTTTGACTTCTCCTACATTGCACCGGTGAACAAAAAATTCGGCTTCACCCTGTCCGGCGGCACGTCGACCCAATACCAGCCGACCTACCGCGTCTCGCGTACCTGGCGGGGCACTGGCACGGCGACTACGGGTGACGCGTTTCCCGACACGACCTCGGACCGTCCTTATATGACGAGCATCGCGATCGAGGACAGTCCGTTCATGGCCACCCGTTCGGCGGCCGCCGCGACGGTGGATTACAAGCTGAGCGATCGCGACCGCATTTCGGTTTCCGTGCAGAGCACCTACTTCGCCATGGTGTTCAACAAGCGCCGGACGACCTACACGATTGATCGCGTGCAGCCAGGTGGTTTCAGCCCGACCTTCACCCAAAGCACCGTGGGCGGCGGCACGATCACGATCGACAACAACTCCGACATCGACCGCATCGGCAAGTCCTACATGCCCTCCTTGCGTTACTGGCATACCGGGCCGATCTGGAAGGCCGACGTCGGCCTAGCCTATTCGTACTCGGATAATTTTATCACGAATCAGGCTCCTGACACCGCCGGTTATTTCAGCATTGCGACCGCTACGCGGACCGGAGTGACCCTGCGGTTCGACGGTATCTCCGAGGTGACCCCGGACAAATTTACCGTGACGGATGGAATCAATGGGGCGCCGGTCGACGCCCGGAATATCAACAGCTATGTGCTGACGGGGGCGGCGAACAATTCCAACATTACGACCGACATCCAGCGGAACGCCTATGTCAACGTGGGCCGCGACATCGCGTGGCGTTTTCCGGTGGCGGTGAAGATGGGCTTGGATTTCCGCCAGTCCGCCCGCGATTTCAGCCGGGCCGAGGGCAATGTGGCTAACGCCGTTTACAGTTTTGTGGGCAAAGACGGTCGCGGCAGCACGACGCCCAACGCGGTTGGCAGCGACGACAGCGCGGCGGTCGCGGTGGACAATAACCTCTATTCGCTTCGCCCTTCCCGTTTCGGTTTAGGGAATTACCAAACGATCGACGGTGGTAAATTATTGGACCTCTGGCGGACCAATCCGGCTTATTTCACGACCGATCCGACGACCACCTACACCCGAATCACGACCAATTCGAACTACGCCAAGGAGACGATTTCCTCAGCTTACGTGCGTGGCGATGTGTCATTCCTAAATGGCCGCTTGAAATTTATCGGCGGCGTCCGCGCGGAGCAGACTAATGTCATCGGTGCCGGCTTGCTCACCGACCCCACCGGCAATTACCAGCGCAACGCCAGTGGCAAGATTCTGTTGGGCAGCGACGGCAAGCCGGTCCTCATTACGACCGATGCGTTGGCCAGGGCTAAGCTCATCCTGATCCGCCGCGGCGAAAATGTTAACAAGGAGTATCTCCGGTTTTTCCCGAGCCTGAACTCCACCTTTAATCTGCGGGAAAACTTGATCGCCCGTGCCGCGTATTTCACGTCGGTGGGCCGGCCGAATTACGCCCAATATTCTGGCGGTCTGGTTTTGCCGGATCCGACGGCGACGCCGCCGAACGACACCCTGATTCGGGTCAACAACGCCGGCATCAAGGCGTGGAAGGCGAAAACCGTGAAGGTCATGCTCGAGTACTATTTCGAGCCCGTCGGCCTCTTCTCCGTCGGAGTCTTCCGGCGTGATACCGAAAATTTCTTCGGGACGACCACTCTGCCGGTGGATGCGGCGTTTCTCTCTTACTATAACCTCAACCCGGCGGAATTCGGCCAGCACCAGGTGCTGACGAATTACAATATTCCCGGAACGGTGCGGATGGACGGGATTGATTTTAACTACAAGCAGGCGCTGACCTTTCTGCCGGAATGGGCCCGCGGGTTGCAGGTGTTTGTCAACGGTAGTGCGCAGCATAAGACCGGGGACGTGACCCGTAGTTTCAACGGCGTTACACGGATGGCTAATTGGGGTGTGACCTATGCGCGGGACCGCCTGAGCCTGCGGATGAATTGGAACCTGCGCCCCCACGAACAGGGCGCGCCCGTCATCGGCCGGGGAATTGCGCCGGAAACATATATCTGGTCCAAGGAACGGTTGTACACCGACTTGAATGGCGACTACCGGCTCACACGGCGTTTCTCCATCTTCTTCAGTGCGCGCAATCTGTTCGATACCCCGGAGGGATCGGAGCGCATCGGGCCTTCGACGCCGAGCAATGCCCGTCTGATCCAGTACGTGGAATACGGCGCGTTGTGGACGCTGGGCGTGAAGGGCACGTTTTAAGCGGAGCGATTTAATGAGCGGGATTGATCGCAGATAAAATGCATCCCTCCCCCCGGGGCAGAGATACCGGCAGCGGGTTTCCTCACCGCATCGAATCGCCCGCTATTTGATCCGCCCAGCACTTTTAACGAAGGCAGGGACATCAATCCCGCTCAGGCCCCGTTCCCCGCCACCAAACTCCTCCCTGATCAGATCCCCTTAACAATCCAGTTTCCGGCCAGCCATAGTGGCAGCAACGTCCCTCTGTCGTTGCCCTGAGCTCAAACCAAACCCCTGCTTGGCATCAGCCCATGCAACCCCTGCCGTTGGAACAGCCTCGGTATTCGGTGTTGGGATGTTGGATACGATCAGATCACGATCGCCTACCGATGTGACCGGCGGCGCGAACAGCGACTGTTTCTGGCGGTTGAAAAGTCACCTGAGATAAAACGAGGCCGCCGTTACTGTTGCGGGTGCCGGCGGCGGAGCGGCGAACGCTTGGGCGGTGCGCGTGTCAGGGAGGTCCCACCGGCTGGTTCGTCCGTGTGGCGGTCTTTCATGCGGTGGGATTTGCCTTCGATAAAGACGGTCTCGGCGCGGTGGAGAGGACGGTCAAGAATCGCGGCTGGGTGCCAGCGGCCTTGTGGAAGATCGCGGGTAGATTGCCGGCGAGTGCTTGTCGGCGTGGTTAGTCTATTTTGATAGCCAACGAGTAGCTGATTTTTGAGCCCCAGAATCGGGAAATCGTGGGCCGGATTTTCGGAGGGGTAGGGTCGGAAGACCCTGCTTCGAAGTAGTGAGGTAGAGCTTAGATTTCGACGCCCTCAGGATAAAGCCGCGGAAAGAAGTAGCCGACGGTCTTACTCGAAAATGAGATCGAAAGCGGCCCGCCGACTGAATCCGAGCGAAGCAATTCCTGCTCGATGAAATCGGTAACGTAACGTCGTGCGGTCCTCTCGGGTTTATTGAGGATTCTTGCCGCCTCACTGCGCGGCAGAGACCCGCGGAGGAAGGCCTCTCGCATGAGCGCCCCCAGCTCAACCGGGGCATCATGGAGCGTACTCCAACGCTCGGCAAAGCGCATGATCCGATCTTGCATCGCGTCGAGGTCGAGCGTCTTTGACATGAAGCTCACTTGATCCAAGGCCGTGCCGAGGAAGAATTCGCAGAACATGATTAACCCCTCGTTCGAAAGGTTTCCTCGTCCGTCGAGGCTGCCTTGGCGTTCGGAGTCGGCGTTGGCGAGCATAGCGCGGTAATCGTCTCGCCGCCGAGCAAACCCGCGCGAGATGGCCCACAGTCCGGCCGTCTCCACGCCAGCTCTCGCTAGGTAAGCGTTGGCAAACAGACGGGCCACGCGGCCATTACCGTCCTGAAATGGATGAATCCATGCGAAACGATGGTGCGAAGCGGCCGCGGCAATGATTCGATCCAGCGGATCGAGATTTTTCAGATCATAAGCGGAAGCAAACCGCGACATGAAGCGAGCTAGGGAGCCAAAGGTCGGAGCAAGGTGGGCGCCCACCTCCACTTCACCCTTTCGGAATTCCCCCGGTTCGATTATTTTTCCGGAAGGTTGGATGCGGAATTCAGCCGGCATGCGCTCGTAGAATTCGCGGTGAAGAGTCTGAAAAAAAGAATCCGCGCACACATCTACGTTCGGCTGCTGAAGACGCTGAGTCATCAGTAACTCAACTTTTACATGAGCAGCGCTTTCCAGTTGAAGCGCGCGCTTGGCCGGTTCTGTCGAGTAATCGTTTCTAAGGGCGCGCTCGATATCAGCCGGATGGGTGTGGTGGCCCTCGATTAGGTTCGAGTAGTAGCTGTTCATGTTCACCACCAGTTGGGCGACACCAGCGCGAGTGATGGGATGGAGAGTCCCAGCGAGCTTAGCTGATTGAACGAGGAGTCGAGATGCACTCTCCCGAAGCCTGCCAGAGGCATCTGTGGGCATGAGCGGCTCCATCGCTGCTTCGTTTGAATAAATTTCGCGTTTATGGGTCATTTATGGCCGGTACTTTTGGGGTTTCAATGGCCGATTAAAACATCTGTTAGTAATTTTCAATTAGAAATATGTAATTAATAAAAGCAATTGATCTTATGAAACAGTGACCAAGTTATGGCCGGTTTATTGGCCGCATCTATGGCCGGTCTATTGGCCGCATCTATGGCGGAGCCTAATGTCGCAGAATGTCGGACCCAAAAGTTGCCATCAAAAGCGTAACCACGAGCCTTGGCCGGCGTGGCGTGACCGACCTGCCTCCAGACACCGTGGTGTTTGGCGGGGGGCGCGAGTAAAACAGCATAAATGTCGCGTTGCGTTGTCGCGGGGAGCAGATCCGCGAAATGACGGCGAGAAAGTGCCTTCGCCACGCCGGCGACTCGGCCCGCAGCACCCCATGAAACAGGCTCGTATCCGATTTTTTGGGCCAAGGCGGTGAAGGGAGCTACAGAGGGAGCTCACTCCTCCCTGATTCATCCCCAACGTGTATCGCCCAAGTCACGCTCGGAAGCGTTCATTAAGATGCATCTTCCTGTGTTTCCCTGCATCGGCAGTGAAAACCAAAAATCCCCCGTAACCTTGCGGTTACGAGGGATCAAATTGGGTGCAGGGGTCAGATTTGAACTGACGACCTTCAGGTTATGAGCCTGACGAGCTACCAGGCTGCTCCACCCTGCAATAAGGGAACGGGAAGGTCCGCGTGACGGTGATGCCTGTCAATGCCTTTCTCACGACCGTGAGACAAATTTCAGGTGAAGTGGCTGACGCGCGGGAAAGCGACCACGCGAGCTGCGTGGGTGCCGGGGCGATACGGAACGGCGGCAAGCGACGGCCCGGCACTTGAGAAATCGGTGTGTTTCGCGAGACGGGTAAAAGTCGACTTTGCGGTTAGGGCTGAATCGCTACGCTCAGGGCGAGCTCGCGGGCTACGGGACTTCGTAGATTTCGACGAGGGCCACTCCGGTCGTGGTGCCCACGCCACTTACTTGGGCGGTGTAGGGACCGGGCGCGAGGGTCACGAGGAGGGCGGCGTCGCGGCTCGTCGCGCTGGTGAGGGCGAAGGCGCCGACGGCGGAAAACGCGTTGGCCAGACTGCCGGTGCCACCGGTGGTCGCGCCCCAGTTGTCATTGCTCTCGACGAGTCTCGTGCCGCGATAGAGATCGAGGCGCGGATCGGCCAGCACGCCCGCCACGCCGAAGCCGGTGAGGGCAGGTCCGATGGCACGCACGAGAATGGTCTTGGGTAGGTTGCCGTTGATGACGAAACCCGCGATCAAAATGCCCCCGTCGCCGGTTACCAGGGCGCGGGCGGAGGCGTTGGTGAGTCGACTGGTGGCTACGAGGGCGGGGGCCCCGAGGGGGGTGGGGTCGGCGTCGTAGAGCTCGGCCAGAGCGATGCCGGTGGTGCCGGCGGCTCCGGTGATTTGGACGGTATAATTGCCAGGCGGTAAACTGCGCGCGAGAGCGGAGTCGAGGGAGGCGGGCGGCAGGGCGAAAGCGCCCAGCGCGGCGAAGGACGCTGCGAGCGCGGGGGTGCCGCCCCAATGGTCGTTGGTGTCGAGGAGGCTGCTCGCCGGAGCGGTGAAAAGGTGAAGCTGAGGATCGGCGAGCGCCCCGGTGACGCCGAACGGTGTAAGGCTGGGGCCGATACCGCGCAGTAAAACCGCTTTCGGGGAACCGGGGCCGATGATGAAACCGACGGTGAGGGTTTGGGCGGCGGTGCCGGCGGTGGTGCGGACGGAGAGGTTGACGAGGCGACCGGGCAGGGGCGGCTCGGCAGTGATGAGGGCCGGTGAACTGGTGACAGTGCCTTGCGGGCCAGCGACCGTGACGGTGTAGCTGCCGGAGGTGGCGGGGGAAACTTTCGCGACCGTGTAGGCGGAGGCCGTGGAGCCAGCGAGGACGAGGCCGTCTTTTTTCCACTGATACGTGAGCGGGCCTTGACCGGTGGCGGTCACGGTAAGGGTCAGCGTGCCGTTGAAGAGAGCAGATTGGGAGACGGGTGCCGCGAGGATCGTGAGGGACTCGGTGAGGGCGCGGCCCAAGCGGCGGGGGTTGTGGCGGTATTGCGGCCAGGGGCCGGAGCCGGCCCCGGCGGTACCGAGGTCGAGGGCGTAGAGTTTGTGGTCGTTGCTGCCGATATAGAGCGTGGAGCCGGCGATGGCGGGGTTAGAACGGATCCAATTACCCATGGACCACGTGCGGTTGAGCGAACCGTCGGGGTTGAGGGCGTAGAGTTTGTAATCGTAGCAACCGACATAGATCACGCCGTTGGAATCGATGGCGGGGGAGCTGGCGCGAACTTCGTCGCCGAGGAGATAGGTCCAGCGGGCGACGCCGGTGGCGGAGGCGAGGGCGTGGAATTTTTTGTCGTAGGCGGCGAAATAGACGGTCGCGCCATCCGCGCTCAACACCGGAGACGACGAGGTGGAGAGGGAGGCTCCGGTGTAAACCCAGCGGAGGGTGCCGGTGGGGGTGAGCGAGTAGAATCGACCGGAGTTGAGGACGCCGAAGTAGAGGTTGCCGGCGGCGTCGAGGGCGGGAGTGGTGTAGATCTCGTTATCGGTGGTATAGGTCCACTTGAGGGAACCGTCGGGATTGAGGGCGTAGAGTTTTTTGTCGTCGGAGCCCTGGTAAATCGTGCCATCGGGGCCGATGGCGGCGCTGGCGTAGGATTGGAGCGCGCTGACGTTGGCGCGCCACTTATTCGAGCCGTCGGTGGGGTCGAGCGCGTAGACGAAGCCATCGCTGACTTTGACGTAGACGGTTCCGTCAGTGGCGAGAGAGGGACTGTTGCTCACGCTGAGGGTGCCAGTGCCGGTGCTGAAGTTCCGCGACCAACGGCGGGTGCCGTCCGGGCGGAGAGCGTAGAGCAAGCCATCGTTGGAGCCGAAGTAGATGGTGCCGTCGTCGGCGATAGCCGGTGAGCAGGTGTCGATGAGGCCGCCGGTGGGGAAGCTCCATTTGAAGGTGCCATCGGACGCGAAGGCGTAAAGCGAGCGGTCCGTACTGCCAATGTAGATACTGCCGTCAGGGGAGACGGCGGGGGCGCCGGTGAGGGCGGAACCGACGACGGTGGCGCTGCCGGTGTCGGACTGCCAGAGGGCGTCGGACACGGTGAGGGTGAAGGTGCCGACGGCGGAGACGGTTTTGGAATCGACGGTGATGAAGTAGGTCTGTCCGCCGACGGCATCAACCGGGCAAAGGCTGGCGGTTTGGGAGTTGGCGGGGCCGGAGTTGTCGTTGGCGGCGACAAGCGTGAGCCCATTCGACAGGCTCAGGGCAGGGGCGGCGGGAGCGGTGTAAACGGCGAGGAGGGGATCGAAGTCGTTGCTCACCGCGGCGAATTGGAAGCGCCCAGAACGCGGGGCCGTCCATCGATACCAGAGCGAGGTCCCGCCGGAGAAATTGAGGATGCGCGGTTCCCCGGTTTCCCTGGTGCAATTGGCGTTAGTGGCGGTGACGCCGTCGCTGAGGCCTGCGAGCGCGACGGGGTTGGCGAAAGCATCATTGGCGGGGACGGTGCCGAGATTGAGGAGGGTGAGGCCGGAGGCGGTACTCTTGCCGTCCACGGAGATCTGATACGTGACACCGGCTTGGGCGGTGAAATCGATACGGCTGGTGAGGGCCGCACCGTCGTTGTCGTTGGCGGTGACGAGCGTGAGGGCGGCCATGGCGTTGCCGGTGTAAACGGAGAGAACGGTATCGTAGGCGCTGCCGGTGGTGCTGAGGCGGACGGCGGCGGTGGTGGTGGGCGTCCATTCCCACCACAGCGAAGTGCTGCCATTGCCGGCGGAGGCGACGGGTTCGCCGGCCTCGGCAGTGGCGCCGGTGTTGTTCGAGCGGACAAGGAAATTATCGCCGACGAGGCGGGCGCGTTGGGCGAAGTCGTCGTTGAAGGGCCGATTGGACGTCGTGGTGAGTGCGCCGAGGAGATTGAGGCGGGAGCCGTTTTGCGATTTGCCGGCGTAGCGGGCGATGGGGTCGGTGCCGCGCAGGAGGCGATTGATGAGCTGGCGGTAGGTATCGGCGGGGAAATGGGCCTTGAGCAAGGCGAGGGCGCCGGCGACGTGGGGTGCGGCCATCGAGGTGCCGGAGAGGGTGGCGGTGCCGGTGTTGTTGGTGTAGCCGACCGAGAGAATGCTCTCGCCGGGGGCGAGCAGATCGACCGTCGTGCCGTAATTGGAAAACGATGACATGGTCTCCGAGCGGGTGGAGGCGCTGACGGTGACGATGTTGTCGAGCGGGAAGCTGGCGGGGTAGTGGCGGGAGACGTCGAGGTTGGCTGATTCGTTGCCAGCGGCGGCTACAAAAATGACGCCGGCGTTGCGGGCGGCGGTGATGGCGGCGAGTTCAGTCTGGGAAAACCCGATACTGCCGGTCTCGCCGTAACTGGCGTTGATGATGTGGGCGCCGTGGGCGATGGCGTAATTGATGCCAGCGGCGATGTCGGACACGGAGCCGCTGCCGGTGGAAGGGAAGGCTTTGATGGCCATGAGCTGGACCTTCCATGCGACCCCGGAGACGCCGACGTTGTTATTGCCGACGGCGCCGATCGTACCCGCGACGTGGGAGCCGTGGCCGCCGTCGTCGGTGGGGTTGCCGCTGACGAGGGCACCGCGGCCGCCGACGAAGTTGGCGCCGTGGCGATCATTGGCGGCGGACGGCGCGGGATTGATCCAGAGATTGGGGGCGAGGTCCTGATGGGTGAGGTTCAGGCCGGTATCCACGACGGCGACGATGACGTTGGGCGCGTCGCGGATCAGGTCCCACGCGGCGAGGGCCTTGATATCGGCGCCGGGGACGCCGCTGGACTGGCCAAGGTTGTGGAGCGCCCATTGGGTACCGAAGGCGGGGTCGTTGGGAGCGAGGGAAAGGTGGCGGAGGCCATCGCGCTCGACAAATTCGTAGCGGCCGGTGGCGGTGAGCCGAGTGATAGCGGCGCTGACGTTATCGGCATCGTCGAGCTCGATGACGCGGAGATCGCGGATGTGAGAGAACGTGGTGCGAACACGGACGCGGTCGCGAGTCTCCTCGGCGTCGGCCGAGGCGCGGCGGGATGCGCGGGGTTTAGCGAGAAGGGTACGGTCGCGGAAACCTTGGGCGAATTCCTTGGCAGTGATGGGCGCGGGATCGGCTGCGCGGGAGGTGTGGAAGGATACTGAGAGAAGGAGGGAAAGGAAGACGGAGAGAAGGAGAAAGCGGGAGACGCGGGATTGGGTTGGCACGGAGCGGTGGAGGCGCATGACAGATGGGGCTAACGCTAGGCGTGCGTTTTTTTTCGACAAGCTCGGTGTCAAAACGGCGCTGAGCTTATTCCAATGAGCTTTCAAGATGAGTTGGAAATCGCCCGCAAGCAGGCTCCTACCTCCAAGCGGTTTAAACCCACCTTGATCGCGAATTGAGATCGCTCCGGACTTACCGGTGGGAAGGCGCGGGGCACGGAGCGCGAGTAAGCTCGCGGCCTTCGGGAGGGCGAAGAATGGAGGCATGGGCTGGAAAGCCCATGGCACTACGGCAGGTCGTAGACCTCGACGATGGCGACGCCAGTGGTGTTGTTTACCCCGCTGACTTGCGCGGTGTAGGTGCCGGCAGGAAGAGTGATAATGAGGGCGGCATCGCGGCTGTTGGCCGTGAGCGCAAACGCGCCGACGCTGGAAAAAGCCGCGGTGAGCTGCGCGGCAGTGGAAGTCGAGGGACTGATGGGCGCGGACCAGTTATCGTTGGTGGCGAGGGGAGCCTCGGTGCCCTGGCGGAAGACTTCGAGCTTTGGGTCGGCAAGGACTCCGGTGACACCGAAGCCCGAGAGCGTCGGGCCCACGGCGCGAATGAGCAGGCTACGAGGGGTGGTCCCGCGCACGACGAAGCCGGCGGCGAGGATGTCAGCACCGGTGGCGACGCGAGCGCGGCAGGAGAGATTCACGAGCGTGCTGGGCGTGGCGTCGGCCTCATAGACTTCGACGAGGGCGACACCCGAAGCGGCGGCCCCCGTGCCGGTACCGGCGACTTGAATGGTGTAGCTGCCGGGCGGAAGGGTGACGAGAAGCGCGGCGTCGCGGCTACCGGGGGCGAGGGCGAAGGCGCCCTGGGCAGTGCTCGCGGCTTGGAGCGCGGCGACATCGGGGACGTTGCCCCAGTCGTCATTGACGAGAATGGGCTGGTTGGCGGAATCGAACACAGTGACGACGGGATTAGCGAGCGTGGCGGGGACACCGAAGGCTCCGAGGGCCGGACCGGCGGCGCGGATGAGGAGAGTTTTCGGTTTTGTACCACGAATCGTGATACCGGGGATAACGACGTTGGCCCCGGTGCCGACGCTGGCGCGGGCGGAGATATTCACAAGACCGCTGAACTCAAAGGAGATGGTGGCAGGGGTGCTGGTGGTGGAGCCGGCGGAATTGGTGGCGACGCACGTAAAATCTCCGGCGTAGGCGGCGGTGAGGTTGGTGAGCTCGAGGACGGGCTCGGTGGTGTTGCAGAAATCTTGGCCGCGGCAGAGCCACGTGTAGGTCGGTTTGGGGAAACCGGTCGCGGCGGCGAAAAGAGTGATGTTGGCGCCGAGGGCCGTACGAACGCTCTTAGGTTGGACGGTAAAGACAGGGGCGGCGGTGGCGGCGCTGACCGCGAGGTCGACGACGGTGGCTGCGGAGCCGGCGGCATTTTCGGCGGTAATGACGAAGGCGCGGCGACCGGAGAGGGTCGGGGTGCCAGAGAGCACGCCGGTGCGGGCGTCGAGGGACAGGCCGGCGGGCAGCGAGGCGGCGCGAAACGTCGTCGGGCTGTTGGCGGCGGTGAGGGCGAGGGTGAAGGCTTCGCCGACGCGGCCGCGCGCGACGGACGTAGCGGCGAACACGGGCGGCTTCGCGGTGGTGATGCGGTCGGGCAGCTCGGCGTAGTTGATGTAGCCGATGAACATCTCATCGTTGGTTTGTTCGCCGAAGCGGACTGTGGCGCGGGAGTTGGGGTTGGCGGGATTTTGGGCGGAATTATCGAAAGCGCCACGGACATGGATGATGGTGCCGGCGGGGAGACGCTTGGGTTGGGCGAAGCGATACTGCGACTGCCAGTTGAAATCGTACTGGGGGATATTGAGCAGGGTTTCGCTCGAGCCGTCGGGGTAGAGAGCGTCGTATTTGAATCGCTTGCCGCGGTAGTGCATGTGCGTGTTGAGCTCGTAAAGCATAACATCCTTCGTCGCCGAGGCGATAAAGGTGGCCTCGCGTTCGTAGTCTTTCGCCCCGGCAGGGATGGTGATGGCGACGTTGTTGGCGGACTTGGTCAGCAGCTGACGTTCCGGAGCGGTGGTGGCGAAATAGAGGCCGAGCTCGGTTTCGTCGGTCTCGGGTTGCCCGGTGGTGGTGTAATGCATTTGGACTGTGACCTTGGAGTCTTTTCGGAGCATTTTTCCGGACCCCTCGGGGAACCAAGTCTGGTCCAATCCGGGGACGTAACCGGCAAAGAACCCGGTCAGCCCTGGTAGGGCGCCACCGAGGATAGCGAGAACCTGCTCGACCTGGGAGCCTTCGAGAACCAAGGCATGGTGAACGACCCGCCGGTTGCCGGGCTTTACGAAAACGGCGCGGAGCCATTTGTCCTCGGACGTGGGGATCGTGACTTCGGGATAATCGTAAGAAAGGGTGCCCGTTGCGGGCAGCGATTTTTTTGGCAGCCGGAGGATCATATCGGGCCGGCCGAGGGGCCAATCGCCACCGGCGGGAGCGGCGGCGATGGCGAGGGGATCAGTGGTGGCATTGCCGCGGGGGGCACCGGCGCGGGCCCAAGCGTGGAGCGTGGAGGATTCGGCGGGGGTGAGGGCGGCACCGTTAGACCAGACGCCGTAGCGGGAGTCGGCGTGCCACGGGGCCATCCGTTTGACGAGCATCGATTGGCGGATGCTCGCGGCCTTGGCGGACACGTCGGAAAACTTGGCGTAGACGTGGGGTGCGATATTGCCCGGCGAGTGACACGAGACGCAGCGCGCGAGCACAATGGGAGCGACTTCCGTGGCGTAGTCGGGCACGGCGGGGGCAGGCAGGTCGAGCGCCAGTGCTGTAGGTCTGACGGCGATACGCGTGCCGGCGGCGGGGGCGGTGCGGGCGATGAGCGCGGCGACGGAGTCGGCGGCGAAGTTTTGGGTGGGAGCGGCGAGCGAGGTAGGGTCGGCGTTGTCGAGGGGGCCGCGATAGGAGAGCGTCCAGTTTTCAGAGTTGATCACGAAAACTTCCAACTGGCGCGTGACACCGAGTTCGGAGGCGACGAGTTGGGCTTCGTCGAGGAGGACCGGCGTGGGATTGTTGAAGAGTGCTTGCTCAGCGACAAGGGCGGCTCGGTCGGCGGCGAGGTTGGAGTCGATTTGCCAGAGGGTGACGTCGGTGGCAGCCCAGCGGGCGCGCAGGGCGCGAAGGGCACTGGCGGTTTGCAGCCTGCGGGGGCTGCCGCTGGCGGTGAAGACGAGGACGACAGCCTTGGTGGTGGACTCGTAGTAGAGTTCGCGGGTGGCACCGGTATGGTCGGTGAGACGGAAATTAGGGACGAAGCTGCCGGGGGCCAGACCGTCGGGTGACTCGCTGGTGGCGAACACCCTCGGATCGAAAGGGCGAGTGCCCGAGTGGTCCATGGAAACGAGCTGCGGTGCCGCGAGCGCGAGCGCGGAAGTGATCGGCAGGAGTCGGCGCGAGAGCCGGAAAAGGATGAGGAGGAGGGAGCTCATTGGGGGGAGGCTAGGAGAACAAAAGCGGATGTGCCAAATACGGAATACCCGGGGGCGTAGGTTCGCCAATTTTATTACCGATTGATGCAATACCCCGAACCTGACTTCGGGAAGGTGTGAGCGGGTGGCGATGAGCGTGCCCGCAACGATTGGCAAACGAGTCGCGAGGAAATAACCCTTCAGCCTGACCAGCATGAAAAATGATCAAAAGATAAGAAACGAAATGTTCGGAAACGGGAGAACCGAAAATAACCGTAGAGAACGACAAGGCGGGTGTCGTGCAGCACTCAGCACGAAAGACGAGTCCCATAAAAAGTGTCACGTAATACGTGACACTTTTCTAGAAGGATTTTTGAGCGTTTTTGAGGTTCATTTAATCGCGTAATCCAGGCCGCCGTTTTTACGCGTGGTCGGGTGGGCGGGACGGGGTCGCCGGCTTGCGATGATCAGCCCATGCAACGGGCTAGGCTGCCCGCTCCACCGGCTCCACCGAAAAGCTCCCTTGCCAGCGACAGACCACGCCCCAAATCTTTCTGCCCTTATGGCCACCGCCGTCAAAATATACGATACCACCCTGCGTGATGGCACCCAGGGCGAAGGCATTAGCTTTTCCGTCACCGACAAGCTGCTCATTGCCCAAAAACTCGACGCGTTCGGGGTGGATTACATTGAAGGCGGTTTTCCCGGCTCCAATCCGCGCGACATCACGTTTTTTCAAGAGGCGAAAAATCTCAAGCTGAAGCACGCCCGTTTGGCGGCGTTTGGCTCCACGCGTCGCGCGGGTGCCAAGGCCGACGAGGACGCCCAGCTACGCACGCTGCTCGAGAGCGGCATGCCGGTGATGACCATCGTCGGAAAAACGTGGACGTTGCACGTGACGGAGATTCTTCGGACCACGCTCGAGGAGAACCTCGCGATGATTGAGGACTCGGCGCGTTACCTCGTCGCCCAGGGGCGTGAAGTGATCTACGATGCCGAGCATTATTTCGACGGCTACAAATCCGATCCCGACTACGCCCTCCGTACCCTCGCCGCCGCGCTGCGGGGTGGGGCGAGCAATTTAACGTTGTGCGATACCAACGGCGGGACGCTCGTGGACGAGTTCAAGGAAATCGTCGGGCGGGCCGTTAAAGAATTCGGCGCCGACAAAGTGGGCGTGCATTGCCATAACGACGGCGGTCTCGGGGTCGCTCTCACGCTGGCGGGAGTAGGTGCAGGCGCGACGCTCGTGCAGGGCACGATGAACGGATATGGTGAGCGCGTCGGTAATGCCAATATGGCGACCGTGCTGCCGAATCTATTTCTGAAGATGGACCGCACAGCGCGATGCGCGGTGAATCTCATCCAGCTGCGCGATCTGTCGCTGTTCTTCGATGAACTGGCGAATTTGCGCCCGGACCCGAAGGCCCCGTTCGTCGGACAATCGGCCTTTGCGCACAAGGGCGGGCTACACGCCAACGCCGCCCAAAAAGTTGCGCGCAGTTACGAGCACATCGATCCAGCGCTCGTCGGCAATCGCACCCGCGTGTTGGTGTCCGACATGGCCGGCCGGAGTAGCCTCGCTTTGAAGGCGAAAGAACTCGGCCTCGACCTCGATGAGAAGCGCCCGGAAATGAAGGGCCTCATTGAGGAGCTGAAGGAGCGGGAATTTCGCGGCTACGAATACGAGGCGGCCGACGCGTCGTTTCGTCTGCTCGTGGAAAAACATCTCGGCCAGCGGCGGGCCTTTTTTGAAGTGGAAAGCTACCGGGTGATGGTGGAGCGCCACGGCGCGGACCTTTGGTCAGAAGCGACGGTGAAGCTTACAGTCGCCGGTGAATCGATCCACACGGTGGCGGAAGACACGGGCCCGATCGGTGCCTTGGACAAGGCACTGCGCCTCGCGCTGGAGAAAACGTTTCCGCAAATTCGATCAGTTGCCCTGCGCGACTACAAAGTTCGTATTTTGGAAAACACCGGCAACACGAGTGCGCGCACGCGCGTGTTGATTGAGAGCGGTGACGGTGCGCAGATCTGGGGCACCGTGGGAGTGAGCGACAATATTATCGACGCGAGCTGGGAAGCGTTGCGTGAGTCGGTGGAGTATAAGCTTTCCCGAACGTAACGGATCGGGAGGGGGGGGATTTTCAGGCCGGAAGCGATCGACGAGAGCGGAATCTGTCGTGCTTGCACCGGGCCCTGCACCGGGGTTTTGACTGCACGGCGTTGATGAGCGCTACGTGTTCGCCGAGCGCAGCGTGGACTGCGCGGATGCCCGCGGGGTGAAGAATGCCGCGCCCCGCGCACCTCGCACGTAGGACAATGCGGCCCACGAGCGCGTTGCTATGGCGGGTGGAATGACCGCGCGGCGTGCGCCGCAAAAGTCTTGCTAAAAAAACCTTGCCGTCGACGACGCGAGACGAGAACTTCCGCGCTCCTGGTCTGGTAGGATACTCAAGTGGCCAACGAGGGGAGACTGTAAATCTCCTGGCTTACGCCTTCCTCGGTTCGAATCCGAGTCCTACCACCAATTTAAAAATCCCTCCAGCTGAGGCGGCGAGTGCCCTCGACCGCAGGGCCCGCCCGCCGAGAGGGCGGCCCCGTGGGGAGGGTACCCTCAGCGTTGCCGAGTGTATGCGATTTCGTTTTCGTTTTTCAGCACCAACGCTTTCTTCAAAGGTCTCTCGGCTCTATGAAAATGAATCCTTTCTTCACGTTACTGACATCCTCGGCTTTTCTGGCGGGCTTCCGCCTCACGTGCCGGACGCGGTCGGCATATCTCGCGGCCCTCGGAATCGTCGCAACGACGGTCGCGCAGCCCTTGGCCGTCACGACCATCGCGGGCCAAGCCGGGGCCCGCGGGAGTGGGGATGGCCTAGGCGCCACGGCGCGATTTTCCGGGCCGAGTGGCCTCTCGGCGGATGGAGTCGGCGGCATTTACGTCGTTGATTCGCTCAACAATACGGTTCGACGCATCACCGCGTCGGGCGTGGTGACGACGATTGCGGGGGGCGAGATTAACGAAATCACCGCTCTGCCGACGCGGGGCTATGCTGATGGCACGGGCCGCAGCGCTTTGTTTTCAACCGGATTTGCCGTCACCTCGAGTGCGACGGGACCGCTGATTGCGGCCAACTACGGGGCGTTGACGATGGCTTTGGATTCTCAGGGCAATCTTTATGTCGCCGATACGCTGAATCACGTGATCCGCAAAATCTCGAGCGCCGGCGCGGTGACTACTTTGGCAGGTAGTCCAGGAAGCTCGGGCAGTCTGAATGGGGTGGGAGGCAACGCCCAGTTTTCGTCGCCGTATGGGGTCGCCGTTGACAGCGCGGGCAACGTCTACGTCGCGGATGCTGGCAACAACACGCTCCGCAAGATTACGCCGGGCGGCAACGTGAGCACCTTGGCAGGCCGCGACGGCTCCAACGCCGGTGACCGCGATGGCAACGGTGCTGACGCGCGCTTCAATAGCCCGAGTGGGGTGACGATCGATCGTGCGGGCAACGTCTACGTCGCCGACACCAACAACCACACGATCCGCAAAATCTCCTCGGCTGGGACCGTCACGACCTTGGCTGGCGCGGCGGGTAGCAAAGGAAGTTCCGACGGGATTGGCCTCAAGGCGCGCTTCAACGGTCCGACCGGAATAGCGGTCGACAGCGCGGGCACGATTTTGGTGGCCGACACCGTTAACGGCACGATCCGTCGGATTACGCCGGCCGGTGTCGTGAGCACGATCGCAGGCCTCGCGGGCTCGTCGGGTGCCGTGGACGGCACGGGTAACGCCGTCCGCTTTTCGACACCCTACGGTGTGGCGGTCGACAGCGCCGGGAATATTTTTATCGCCGACAGCGGCAACAACACCGTGCGCAAGGGTGTCGTCAGTTCGGCTGGGACCGTCACTATTCAGACGCAGCCGAAGACCCAGTTCGTCAATCTGGCCACTCCGGTGCTTTTCACGGTCGTGGCGTCGAGCACGACTGCGCCCACGTATCAGTGGCGGAAGAACAATGTAAACGTGATCGGGGCCACCGCCGCGACTTATGCAATCGCAGCAGCGCAGAACTCCGATGAAGCGAGTTACACGGTCGTCGTGACGAGTGGCTCAGTCTCGGTAACCAGCAGTGCGGCTGTCCTACAGGTTTATCCTGCGTCGGTCTTCATTCCTCCGATAATCATTATTGCGCAACCGTTGGCGCAGTCGATCAGGGCTGGTGAGAGTGCGACGTTCGTCGTGGATGTCGTCGGCTCGGCAACGCCGTCGTTTCAGTGGCAGAAGAACGAGGTGAATATCGGTGGCGCGACGAGTAGCACCTATTCGATCGCCTCCGCGACTAGCGCGGATGCCGGCACCTACCGGGTCGTCGTCAGCGCGGGTGGGGACATTCAAAACTCCCTCTCCGCTGCGCTCAGCGTAACCGGCGTGATCACGCCACCGCCGGTGACGCCGCCAGTAACGCCGCCAGTAACACCGCCAGTCACACCGCCGGTCACACCGCCGGTCACGCCGCCGGTGACACCGCCGGTCACACCGCCAACACCTCCCTCCACGGCGTTTGGCCGCATCATCAATCTCTCGATTTTGACGTCGCTCGCAGCGGGCGGAGAAAATTTCACCATGGGCTATGTCGTGGGTGGCAATGGTACCGGCGGCGTGAAGCCGTTGGTGATCCGAGCGGCCGGGCCATCGCTCGGCGCTTTGGGCGTGGGCGGCACGTTGGACGATCCGAAATTGGAGCTGTTCGCCAGTGACACCAAGACGGGGGAGAACGATAACTGGGGCGGCTCACCGCAAATGACCGCGGCGATCGCGGCGGTGGGAGCGTTTGCTTATGTAAGCCCAACGTCGAAGGACGCAGCGACGAGCGCGAGCATCACGACGCGAGACAACTCGGTCGTCGTCTCGGCGGCGAATGGTGGTGCCGGGACCGTCATTGCGGAAATTTACGATGCGACGGCGTCGTCGGCGTTTGCCGCGACAACGCCCCGCTTGATCAACGTCTCGGTGCGCAAGCATCTCGGCACGAGACTCACCGTGGGTTTTGTGTTGGGTGGGACGGTGGCGACAAAAGTTTTGATCCGGGCCGTGGGCCCGACGCTCGGCGACTTCGGGGTTCCGGGCGTGGTCGCCGATCCTCAGCTGACGCTCTTCAACGACGCTTCGGTGAAAATCGGCGAGAACAACGATTGGGGTGGCACGGCGGAGCTGACGGCGGCCTTTGGGGCAGTGGGCGCATTTGCGCTGCCGGCGACGGCGAAGGATGCGGCGTTGCTCGTGACGTTGCCGCCCGGAAACTACACGGTACAGGCGTCGGGCACGGCGGGCACCACCGGCGTGGCGCTCGTGGAAGTTTACGAAGTGCGGTGATGTACAGGTTCTCTGGATATGCGGCTCACAGGATCAACGATCCAGCGGGCCGCGCCGTAACCGCGGCGATCGGCGGCGGGTGCAGCGACTGGTTGCCCCGCTTCTAGCCTACAGCATGCCGGCGGCGCGGAAGCTATAATAACCGCGGCCGAGGGGATCAGCGGAAGCTTGTCCGATGATCACATGGTCGATCAACTCGATGTCTACCGCACGCGCGGCCTCGCGGAGCTGGCGGGTCACTTGCACGTCAGCGGCGCTGGGGGCGGGATCACCACTGGGGTGATTGTGCGCGCAGGCGATGGCGCAGGCGGCTTCGCGAATGGCCGCACGAAAGACTTCCCTCGGGTGGGCGAGGGCGGAGGTGGCACTGCCGGAGCTGATCTCGACGCGTTTAATGAGCCGGTTTTTCCGGTTGAGGCAGAGCACCCAGAATTTTTCGACCTCGAGGCTGACGGTGAACGGCCTGACGTAGCCTGCAATCAGCTCGGAACGATTCAGGAGCGGGTTATCGCCCAGCTGCTGGGTGACGACGCGGACCGCGACCTCCATGACAGTGATCAATTGGAGCGCTTTGACATGACCGATGCCCTTGAGCTTGCGGAAGTCTTTTTCCCGCCAGTTGGCCAAGCCGGCGAGTGAGCCTCCCTCGGCCAAGAGACGGGAAGCGAGCGTGAGCACGTCCTGTCCACGGGTGCCACTGCGGAGGAGCATGGCGAGCAGTTCGGTGTCGCTGAGCGCAGCGACGCCGTGTTGCTCGAGGCGTTCCTGCGGACGTTCACTGACGGCGGTTTCGCGGAGACGATTGGGGACGGGGGGGGCAACGGGGTCGGTCACGGCTTTGGGTTTGGACAGGTTTCGCCTCGCTGCCAATCATTGCGCATATGAATCCTCTCCGTGTCCTCGTCTGGGGCGAAAACATTCATGAGCAGCAGGACGCCGCAGTGGCGGCGATCTACCCGCGGGGGATGCACGTGGCCATCGCCGAGGGCATCCGAGAATTCTTGACGACGGCTGAGGTCAGCACTGCCACGCTGCAGGAGCCGGAGCACGGTCTTTCAGCCCAACGACTCGCGACGACGGATGTATTGACGTGGTGGGGACATCGCGGGCATGCGGACGTGAGTGACGAAGTCGTTGAACGCGTGCAGCGGCGCGTGTTGGAAGGCATGGGGCTGATCGTGCTGCACTCGGCTCACTACTCGAAAATTTTCAAACGACTGATGGGTACGACCTGTTCGTTGACCTGGCGTGTGGCCGGGGAGCGCGAGCGGCTGTGGGTCTGCAATCCGGGGCATCCGATCGCGCGAGGGATCGATCGGTATTTCGAATTACCCCAAGAGGAAACCTACGGTGAACCGTTCGCCGTGCCGACGCCGGACGAACAGGTGTTCAACGCTTGGTTTGAGGGCGGTGAGGTATTTCGCAGCGGCTGTTGCTGGCACCGGGGAAACGGAAAGATCTTCTATTTCCAGCCCGGCCACGAAATTTATCCGACCTATTTTGATCGAAATATCCGCCGGGTGATTACCAACGCGGTGGAGTGGGCGCGCCCGCAAGGAGCTTGGGTTGATTCCTGCCTGCACGCGAAGATCGCTCCCGAAGGCGAGCGGCGTCGCGACGCCTGACTCAATAGTGCTTCACGTAGCCATTGCGACGAAGTCGCTCGAGCCAGCGCTCTTGGCCGCTGCGGGACATCTGTGTGACGAGAATGCGCTCGATCTGGTCGCGCACTTCATCAATCGGCTGGATCCCGGAAAATTTACGGTCCTCGGCGAACAGCAGAAAACAACCCTCGGGTAGGAGGACAGCTTGAGAGGCCTCGCCTTTTTTGAGGGCAAAGGCCGGGTCGCTGAATTCTTTCTTGAAGTCTGAACGTTTCATCCAGCCCCAGTCGCCACCTTTGGATTTGCGGGCATCTTTGCTGTATTCTTTGGCCAAGTCCTCGAAGCTGGTGCCGGCCTTGAGCTTGGTGAGGATTTCGCCGGCTGCGACGGTGAGCTGGGCGTCGGTCTCACCGTCGTTACGAGTGAGTTGGATCAGACGAAGGTGAACCTCGTCTTCGCGGTAAAAGCGGTCTTTGTTTTCGTTGTAGAAAGTCTCGATCTTGACGGGGCTGACCGAGCCTTGGGATTTCCTCTGCTGACCCTGCATGTAGCGATAAATGATTTCTTCTTCCTGTTCGCGGCGGAATTCGCGGAGGGTCGTGCCGCGGGAGCGGAGGTAGGCGAGAAACTTGGAACGGTCGTTCTCAAATTGCTCACTCTCCATCCGGGCGATCTCGGCATCGACGATGGCTGCCGGGATCTGTTTTTTCTCATCTTTGCGGAATTCTTTGATGATCAGGACGCGGTCGATCAAGTCTTGGATGACACTGTCCTGGAGGGCCTCAATCTTGGCGTTGTATTCTTGTTCGTTACGGATGGTTTCGCGTTGGAGACCGGGGAGCAGCGGGGTGATTTCGCGACTCACGTCGGCGACGGTGATGATTTTGTCCTCGGCCACGGCGACGATGCCATTGGCGTAACGCAGATTGAGATTATCCCCGGCGGCGGGTGCTGACGGTTGCGCACAAAACCCCGTGGCGGCGAGCGTGGCGTAAGAGGCTAAAGAGAGACTGCGGCGGAGCATCATGGAATCGGCAGATTGTTCAGAAACGTAATAATTTCTCGTAAACGTAGGAGAGGCTTGGGGGCGGTCAACCTTGGAAACCGGGTGCCCACTTGCACCCAATCGTCGCGGTTTCCGCTATTGCGCAGGCATTTCAGCCGGCTCGACTCGGTTTCGACGGAGACGATGCCCATTTGTTCCGCCCGAACGCGGATTTCGGTAACGAGGAGGAGCGCTTTGACCTCTTCGCCGAATTTGCCGAAGCGGTCGCGGAGGTCGGACTCGATCTGCTTGAGGGTGGGCAACGCGTCGGCAAGGGCGAGTTTCCGGTAGAAATCGATGCGCAGGCGGGTCTCCGCGATATAGGCAGACGGGATACGCGCTTGTATCCGGTCTACCTCGACGGCTCCGCCCGCCACGTGTTCAGCGTCACGGATCGCGGTATAGCTATCGGAGTGACGCCCGCGGTCAGCTGTGGCAGCGTCACGAGCGAGGCTTTCACCAACGAAGACGAAATCGATTTTGACGTTCGCGCGGATGGCGGCGGCGGTTTTTTCGCCTTTCAGACGGGCGACGGACTGACGGAGGAGTTGGCAGTAGAGTTCGAACCCGATGCCAACAATGTGGCCGCTTTGCTCGGCCCCGAGAAGATTACCGGCACCGCGAAGTTCGAGGTCGCGCATCGCGATGCGGAAGCCGGCGCCGAGTTGGGTGTGCTGGCGCATGGCGGTGAGGCGCTGGCGCGCAACTTCAAGGAGCCGCGTGTGCCGGTGGAGCAGAAGGTAGGCGTAGGCTTGGTGTTTGAAGCGCCCGACGCGGCCGCGGAGTTGGTAGAGTTGCGAGAGGCCGAAGCGGTCGGCCCCTTCGATGATAATCGTATTGCAGTTGGGAATATCCAGACCGCTCTCGATGATGGTGGTGCAGACGAGGACTTGGTAGCGGCCGGCGACAAAGTCGGTCATGACTCGTTCCAGCTCTTGCGGGTCCATCTTGCCGTGGCCGGTGCCGACGGTGAGATCGGGCACGAGCTCGCGGAGGCGAGCGGCGACGAGCTCGATGGTCTGCACCCGATTGTGCAGGTAAAAAACTTGGCCGCCGCGGCGGATTTCGTGGTGCACGGCGTCGACCACGACTTTTTCATCGTAGGTTTTGACGATGGTCTGAATCGGGTGGCGGTTCGTCGGGGCGGTCTCGATCACGCTGAGGTCGCGCGCTCCGGTGAGCGCCATGTAGAGCGTCCGCGGAATGGGCGTGGCGCTCATCGCGAGTACGTCGACCGTGGCGCGCATGGCTTTGAAGGCTTCCTTGTGTTTCACGCCGAAGCGCTGCTCTTCGTCGATTATGACGAGGCCGAGCTCGCGGAATTTCACGTCTTTCTGGAGAACGCGGTGAGTGCCGATGAGGATGTCCACCTGCCCGGAGGCGACGGCTTCGAGGATTTTCTTCTGCTCGGCGCGCGTGCGAAAACGGCTGACCATCTCGACGGCAATCGGGTAGCTGGCCATCCGTTCGCGAAATGAGTTGAGATGCTGCTGCGCCAAGACGGTCGTCGGCACGAGCACGGCGACCTGCCGCCCGCCTTGGACGGACTTGAAGGCAGCACGGATGGCGACTTCAGTTTTGCCGAAACCGACATCGCCACAGATGAGTCGGTCCATCGGCCGCGTGCGCTCCATGTCGGCCTTCGTATCGTTGATGGCTTTGAGCTGGTCGCGGGTTTCGGTGAAGGGAAACGAGGCCTCGAATTCCTTCTGCCATGTGGTGTCTTCGGCGAACGCGTGGCCTGGCTGCGCCTCCCGTGCGGCGTGGATGCGGAGCAGTTCGGCGGCGAGATCGATCGTTGCGCGTTCGGCGGCCTGGCGGGCTTTTTCCCAGCGCCCTGAGCCGATGCGGCCAAGTTGCGGGCGGGCTTTGCTGAGACCGACGTATCGGCTGACGAGATGCGATTCTTGCAGGGGCACGTGCAGCGTCACGTGTTCATCGAACTCGAGTGAAATGACTTCGCGGATACCTTGCGCGGTGTCGAGTTTGGTGAGGCCGCGGTAGAGCGCGATTCCGTGCTGGAGGTGGACGACGAAATCGCCTTCGACTAACTCGGAAAAATCCAACAGCTGGTCAATTTGCGCGCGTTGGGCGGTGACGCGCGGGTTGAGCGAAGGACGGCGCTGGCGCTGGCGCCCGAAGATCTCGGTCTCGGTGACAACGACGAGGCCGATCGCGGCGGTCGCCGGTTTTTCCCACGCGAGAGGGAGGCGGGCCCCGGCGCGAAACGTAATGCGAAAACCTTCGTTGAGTGTGCCGCGGAGGAAGCGGGGTTTGATGGTCTTCAGTACACGGTCCTCGGCGAGGATTTCCTGCGTGCGTTGTTCCTCGCCCTCCTTGGAGACGACAAACACCACGCCGTAGCCGGCCTTGCGCCACGTGGCGACTTGCACGAGGAACGAGCGCCGCGCGTCCTCCTCGACTTGGAGGCGCTCCTGGGCGATGAGGGCGGCCTCGGGATAGCTGCGGTGATGCGCGAGGCTTTCGGTATCCCATGTGGTCTCAAGGGAGCCGGCGTCAAAGAGCGCGCTGGCTTCGTCGAGGTCGCACAGGCCAAAGGCTGCGGCGCATTTTTCGAGGAGCGGCGTGAGGCCGTCGAATCCCTCTCGGGCGAATCCGCTGAACGCTTCCTCGAGCGCGGCCGGTTCTATGAAAATCAGGTGCGTGCTGGGCGTGAGATAATCGGCGAGGCCGGTTTTCGACGAACCGAGTTTTATGCGGGGCGATGCGGATAAAGTGATGCTCTCGACGCTCGCGCCGGAGCGTTGGGTGACGGGGTCGAACTCCCGGATCGCCTCCAGTTCGTCGCCGAAGAAGTCGAGGCGGTAGGGCTGATTGGCTGTGACGGGATAGAGGTCGATGATGCCGCCGCGGATCGCGTAGTGGCCGGGCGCCTCGCACACGGCCTCGGAATCGTAATCGAGTTTCTGGAGCTGTGCGAGGAGGCCTTGAAACGGTTGGTGCTGCCCACGGGTGAGCGTGAATTCGCGGGTGGCGAATTCCTCGAGTGCGGGGACGGGCTGCAACAGCGCGGCGGGCGTCGTCACTACGACCACGGTGTCGGGTGTCGTGGTCATGCCGCGGACCGCGCGCAAGCGCGAGAGCACGGTGAGGCGGTCGCTCGAAGCGGCGAAGGCTTCGCGCATATCGCGGTTGTCGGTCATCGACTCCGGGAAAACGAGCGCGCGGTGCGCTCGGGAATCTCCGAACGCTGCGTGGAAAAGCGCGAGGTCCTCGGCGACGTGCTCAGCGGTTTTCTGGTCCTCAGCGATCACGAGCCACACGGGCGCGGGCTGGGCGCGGGCCAGCTCGGCGATGACGGCGCCCCGGGAGGGTGGGCAGACGCCGGTGAGCTTGGTGCGCGTGAGGGACGAGACGGACATAAATCAAAATTCAGAATCGAGGAAACGAGAAACGGCAAATCGCGTTTCGTGGTTTCGAGCCGATGTCAGAGCGACTTCGACGGTCCGAGCGATGCTAGCGCTGCGCGCGCCGCGGATTCTTCGGCGAGTTTCTTCGACGTGCCCCGGCCGGTGCCGACGCGGCGGTCGAAGAGGAAGACCGCGACTTCGTACTCGGGGGCGTGGTCCTCGCCTGCGATACCCGTGACTTCATAGCGGAGAGCGGTGTTGCCGTGCAGAGGTTGGACGAGTTCTTGCAGGCGGCCCTTGGGGTTGTCGTCCGCTTCTGTGGTGAGCAGGCGGACCGACAGATCGCCGTAGAGGGCCATGACGATGCGGCGCGCGGTGCGCAGGTCGCTGTCGAGGTAAAGCGCACCAACGATGGCCTCAAACGCGTCGCCGAGCAGCGAGGGGCGGTTGCGCCCGCCGTATTTCTCCTCGCTCTTTCCGAGAAACAGGCACGCGTCGGCACCGATCTCCTTGGTCAGCCCAGCGAGGAACGCCTCGTTGACCAAGAGCGCGCGCCGTTTACTCAACACTCCTTCACGTTCCTGCGGGAAGAGATGAAACAGCGCTTCAGCTAAGAGAATTTGCAGGACAGCATCGCCGAGAAATTCCAGGCGTTGATTGTTGTCTGCATCCGGGATTTCCGCAGCGAGAGACGTGTGCGTGAGGGCAGAACGGAGCAGCGTCGGGTCGCGAAACGTGTAGCCGATGCGCGCCTGGAGCTGGTCGAGGGCAGGGTGCATTTCGGATCAATGGTCGCAGGGCGGACTCCCCGCCTCGATACGTGGGTGGTCGCAGCCATCGGCGCCACTCCATCGGGTTACTCTGGTGAATGACAAGGATCGCAGGTTCATGAGCTGGCGCTGGTGTAGCGGCGCAGACCGCGATTGAACACGAAAACGGCGGCGGCGAACCAGACGAGGGCCGAGCCGAAGAGCCACGCCGAGAGTGTGAGGTCGAAGCCCTGCACGAGGAGGCTGGCGGGCACGTTGGTGACCATAACGACGGGGAGCAGCCAGACGAACAGCATCTGCGTGGCGATGCCGGTGAACGCGGCGCGGGGCAGGCGTGAAAATTCAGTCAGCGTGAAATAGAGGCCCTCGATGCCCTGCGCGCTGGTGAGCCAGAAAGCCAGCGAGATGGAGAGCACGAGAATACTGTAATGAATGACGACGCCGCACAGCACCATGAGCGCATAGAGCGCGATCTGGCCGGCACTCGGTTCGAGCCCGAGTTGGTGCACGGCGTAGATGACCACGGCGGCGGCGACGAGGGAGTTGAGCAGGCTGTCGGGATCGAGTTTACGGGTCGTCGCCATGAACATGACGTTGCCCGGCTGCGCCAGATAGAAGTCAAAGTTGCCCGAGCGGATATTGCGCCCCATCTCGAAAATACTGCTCCAGAAAAAGCCCATCAAAAACCGCTGGATCAGCATGGAGGTGCCCACGAGGAGTACCATCTGATACTTGGTCCAACCGGCGATCGACTGGGTATGCTCATAGATGACGGTGATCGTGAGGATATTGACCGCCATCCAGAACAGCTCCACCAGCGACCACACAAAAAAATCGCCACGAAACATCAGCGTGCGCGTGATCGAATAACGTGCGGAGGCGGCCCAGATTTTGGCGTAGTGCAGCATGATGATTGTCAGCCGCCGACGGCGGTGTGACGACGCAGGCCGCGCGACCAGAGAAGCTGGTTGACCAAGAGCAGGGCGATCACCCACGCGGCCTGAATGCCGTAGCCTTGGAAGATCAGGGTCGGGTCGGTGAGGCGGCCGGTGAAAATCGCGGCGGGGAAATACATTTGATAGTAAAACGGCAGGCAGCGCGCGATCGCGTAGGCCCACTCTGGGAGCAAGTCCAAGGGAAACATCTGTCCGCCCAATAACGTCTCGAGCGCCATCGAGAGGATCACGAAGCCCTGGATTTCGAGGAACCAGAAGGAGAGCAGGCCGAAGCAGTACGCGATGCTGAACTGGATGACCGCCGACATGGCCATCGCCGGCAGTCCGAACAGTAGGACGCGGTAGTCGTGCGGGAAGTCGAGATACTCCCTCAGCACGGGCAGGGCGATCAACAAGGGGACGATCACCACGAGGCCGCTCACCAACCGCGCGGCGACGAAGATACTGAAGCGATACGCGAAGTAGTTAATCGGCTTCAGGAGGAACTGGTTGATGAGACCGTTGCGGATTTCCTCGCTGATCTGGTAGTCCTCGTTGAACGCGCTGATGAAGAACTGCAGAATCAGGAGCGTGACAAAGTAGGTGATGGTTTGCCCTAGGGAGAATCCGCCGAGACCGCCGGAGCCGCCCAGCGACGCCGCGCTCCAGAGGATGACCACGGCGGCGAGGTGGAAGAGAGAAAAAAAACCGCGCACCGCAAAGTTGAACCGGTAGACAATATTGCTCTGCAGGCCAGTGAGGAAGACCTGACGGTATTTGTCGAAAGTGGCGAACATGGCAGACGAGAAAGCAGTTAACGAATAGTGAGTCGGGGAATGACGCAAACGTGAGCGCACAAGGCTAGCGGCCCGCCCCGCACAGCTCGTTACTTTGACATGAGCCCGAACCGCTCAATGACTTCCTTGCCTAGGCTGCGGTAGGCCGTGGAGCCGACGCCGTTGGGATCGTAGGCGAAGATTGGCTTGCCGAAGCTCGGGGCCTCGCTCAGCCGAATGGTGCGCGGAATGACCGATTTAAAAACCTTATCGGGCAGGTGCTGGGTGACCTCATCGACCACCTGTTTCGCAAGATTGATGCGGGAATCAAACATCGTCATGACGACGCCGCCGAGTTTGAGGTGATCGTTGACGTGGGCATCTTTGAGCCGCTCGACGTTGCGCAGGATTTGACCCAGGCCCTCAAGGGCTAGGTATTCGCACTGGAGCGTGATGATGAGTTGATCGGCGGCGGCGAGGCTGTTCATCGAAAGCATCCCGAGCGCGGGCGGGCAATCGATGATGATGGCGCGGTACCTGTTAGATTTGCGGAGCGGCTCGAGCACCCCGCGGAGCTTCATGAGATAGTTTTCGGTCTGCGCCAGTTCAATTTCGGCGGCGGCGAGGTCTTCCTCGCTGGGGATCAAGGCGAGGTGCTCGTAGGCCGTCGGCGTAATCATCTCGAAGAGGGAACCTTCGCCGCGGAGGGGACCGTAGAGGCTCTTGCCCGCCTGCTTCTCAACGCCGACCGCGCTCGTGGCGTTGGCCTGTGGGTCGAGATCGATGAGGAGCGTGGGGATTTTTTTCTCGGCCAAAGCAGCGGCGAGATTGACGGCGGTGGTGGTTTTACCGACGCCGCCTTTTTGGTTGGCGATGGTGAAGACAGAAGTGGGCATGAAGAGAAGTTGCGTTAGGTAGTGACAAGGGGGACATGAGCGAGCAAGCGCGACGTCAGAGGATTTCGAGGATGGTGAATCAGGGCGCCTTTCTCGCCTGCCGTTGCTCCGCTTGCTGCGTTTCTTGGCTCAGGGATGCGGGCGGCGCGAGTGGTTGCTCCAACGCGTCCACTAAGGCCATCAGTTGCTCCACTTTGTCCACGATCCGGCGTTGTTCGGCGAGGGGCATGGGCTCCTCTCGACCGTCGTCTTCTTCGATTGCTTCGTAGGTGAACATGAAACGGACGATTTCTGTGATCTTGGGGCGGCTCGGCCGGCTCAGGCTGTTGCCAGACCCGGAATCATAGTGCTGGCAGAAATCAGCGACCAGCTGGTAACCGTCAGGCGGCGAGGCTGGCGGAGCCGTGCGTGTCGATCTCTTCGACGATGGCCTGAAGCTTTTCGGGTACCGCGGTGCGCATGGCGAATCGTTCACCCGAAGAAACAACCGTGGGGGTCTTCGTTAATCACCCGAAGGGCGGCGGTCAGCGTTGGCGCTTTGGGACAGGGTTGGTAGCCATGCCATTTGAGGTCGGCTCGTTTCCAGAAAATACGCCAGACTCGCTGAGTGCGCACAAATCGCACCTTCGCGATGGATTCCTCGATGTGCTCACTGGGGCGATTATACGCCGGGCGCACGAAGAAAAGTTCGATGGACTGATCGGTGAAGCGCTGGCCTTCGCGAATTCTGTCGCGCAAATGGAGGGCGGGACGGCGGCGCGTCCAAAGCGAGTCTTCGAGCACTCTCATGTGCTGGGCGATTTCGAGTTCAGTGAAGGCCATAGTATGCGCAGGAAAACGTCAGCGTGATTGGGGCGGTCGACCGCGGAGGCCGG